>NZ_JALNUQ010000079.1:0-10671 GCF_026540875.1 Sphingomonas sp. GM_Shp_2 | reverse complement strand
ACTGGCCGAGCGCCCCGATGCGGTGGTGGTCGCGCCGTCGCTGGTCGACATGCTCGATCGCCTCGCCGCCACCATGCCCGGCCGCGTCGCGATCGTCAGCGGCCGGTCGATCGCGCAGCTGGACGCGATGCTGGGCCCGCAGGCCCGGCACTTCGCGCTGGCCGGCAGCCATGGGGCGGAGCGCCGCACCCCCGAACATGGCTATGAAAGCCCCGAGCCGCCCGAGGCGCTCGCCCTCGCCGCCGAATCGCTGCGCGATTATGCCGACACCAACGGCCTGGTGTTCGAGGCCAAGAGCTTCGGCGCGGCCATCCATTACCGCCAGCGCCCGGAGCTGGAGGACGATGCCAACGCCGCCGCCGCCGCGGTCGCCGACACGCACGGCCTCGTTCTCCAACGCGGCAAGATGATGGCCGAGGTGCGTCTGTCCGGCGACAAGGGCGACGCGATCCTCGGCCTGCTGGAAACGTCCGCCATGCAGGGCACCCGCCCCCTGTTCTTCGGGGACGACGTCACCGACGAGGACGGCTTCGTCGCCGCCGCGGCGTCCGGCGGCGCCGGCGTGCTGATCGGCCCCTTGCGCGAAACCGCCGCCTTGTATCGTCTGGAGAGCGTGTCCGCCCTCCACACCTGGATCGCCGCTGCCATGGAGGCCCGTGCATGACCCCCGACATGAATCTCTGGCCGATCGGCAATTGCCAGGTTTCCGCACTGATCGATTCGACCGGCCGTTTCGTCTGGGGCTGCGTGCCCCGCGTCGATGGTGACCCCGCCTTTTGCGCGCTGCTGGGCGAGGAGGAGCCGGACACCGGCTTCTGGTCGATCGAGCTGGAAGACTGCGTTACCACCACGCAAGGCTATCTGCGCAACACCCCGATCCTGGTCACCCGCCATCAGGACGACCGTGGCAACGCGATCGAGATCACCGATTTCTGCCCGCGCTTCTCGCGCGACCAGCGCATCTATCGCCCGACCAGCTTCGTGCGCATGGTCAAGCCGATCGGCTCGCCGCGCATCCGCATCCGCCTGCGCGTTGCGACCGACTGGGGCGCGCAGACCAGCCAGACGCAAGGGTCGAACCACATCCGGTACCTGATGACGCACCAGACGCTGCGTCTCACCACCGATGCCCCCGTCGGCCACATCACGCGCGAGCGATGGTTCCGGCTGGAACGGCCGATCAACCTGTTCCTCGGCCCTGACGAGAGCTTTTCGGGCGTGCTGTCCGAGGCGCTGAACGGCATGCTGGAGCGGACCACCCATGAATGGCACCAATGGGTCCGGGGCCTTGCCACCCCGGTCGAATGGCAGGGCGTCGTCATCCGCTCGGCGATTACGCTCAAGCTGTGCCAGCATGAGGAAACCGGCGCGATCGTCGCCGCGCTCACCACCTCGCTTCCCGAACATGCCGATTCCGGGCGCAACTGGGATTATCGCTACTGCTGGATACGCGACGCCTATTATACGGTGCAGGCGCTCAACCGGCTCGGCGCGCTCGACGTGCTGGAGGGCTATCTCGAATATCTCCGCAACATCGTCGATGCCGCGCGCGGCGGCCATATCCAGCCGCTCTACGGCGTCGGCGGCGAATCGACCCTGATCGAACGGATCGAGGACAAGCTGCCCGGCTATCGCGGCATGGGGCCGGTGCGCGTCGGCAACCAGGCCTATGAGCAGATCCAGCATGACGCCTATGGCCAGATCGTTCTGTCCGACGTGCAGGCCTTTTTCGACTGCCGCCTGTTCCGCATGTCGGGCATGGAGGATTTCCACTCGCTGGAGCGCGTCGGCGAGCGGGCCTGGGCCAAATATGACCAGCCCGATGCCGGCCTGTGGGAGCTGCGCACCAAGAGCCATGTCCACACCTATTCCGCCGCGATGTGCTGGGCGGCCTGCGACCGCCTCGCCAATGCCGCGCAGGCGCTGGGGCTGGAGGAGCGCCAGACCTTCTGGCAGGAGCGCGCCGACCAGATGCGCGAGGCGATCGAGCATGCCGCCTGGCGCGACAAGACGCAGCGCATCTCCGCCACCTTTGGCGGCGACGATCTCGACGCCAGCATCATCCAGTTGCTCGACCTGCGCTTTCTCGCCCCCGACGATCCCCGCTTCCTTTCGACCCTCGACGCGGTGGAAAAGGGGCTGCGTCGCGGCAGCCACATGCTGCGCTATGCGACCGAGGATGATTTCGGCCTGCCGCATACCGCGTTCAATGTGTGCACCTTCTGGCTGATCGAGGCGTTGCATGCCACGGGCCGGACCGCGGATGCGCGCGAACTGTTCGAGGAAATGGTCGCAAGGCGCACGCCCGCGGGCCTGCTGTCCGAGGATATCGACCCCAATACGGGAGAGCTGTGGGGGAATTATCCGCAGACCTATTCGCTGGTCGGCCTGATCAACTGCGCCGTCCTGCTGAGTAAACCATGGAGTGCCGTACGATGAGTCGCCTGATCGTCATTTCCAACCGGGTGCAGCCGCCCAAGACCGGGCCGGGCGGCAACCAGGGTGGGTTGGCGGTCGCGCTGCTCGCTGCCCTTCGTGAACAGGGCGGCATCTGGTTCGGCTGGTCGGGCGAGACCACCGAGGAATTTTCCGGCCATATCAACTTCCAGCAGGGTGGTGGCGTCACCACCGCAACGATCGACCTGGAGCCGCAGGACGTTGACGAATATTATAATGGCTATGCCAACCGCACGCTGTGGCCGCTCTTCCACTACCGGATCGACCTGACCGAGTTCGAACGCGATTTCGGCAGCGGTTACCGCCGGGTGAACCAGCGTTTCGCCGATACCGTCCGCCCGCTGATTGAGGATGACGATCTGGTCTGGGTGCATGATTACCACCTGATGCCGCTCGGCCAGGAGCTGCGTGACCGCGGTTTCCGCAACCGGCTCGGCTTCTTTCTCCACATCCCCTGGCCCCCGGCGCGCCTGCTCCTGTCGCTGCCCAGCCACCGGCAACTGGTCGAGACGCTGTTCGCCTATGACGTGGTCGGCTTTCATACCGAGGACTGGCTGGACAGTTTCCGCGACTATGTGACCAAGCAGCTCGGCGGCACGCTCGGGCCGAACGATACCGTCACCTATCAGGGGCGCACGATCCGCGCGATCGCCGCCCCCATCGGCATCGAGACCAAGGAGTTCGAGGAAGCCGCCGCCGGCAACGACGCACGCTTCGCGCGCGAGCGGATGTACATGTCCTCCACCGGGCGCAGCCTGATCGTCGGCGTCGACCGCCTCGATTATTCCAAGGGCCTGACCGAGCGGTTCCTGGGCTATGAACGCTTCCTGCAACAGAATCCGGAGCGCAACGGCCTCGTCTATATGCTCCAGATCGCGCCGCCCAGCCGCGAGAAGGTGAACACCTATCAGGAAATCCGCGCCAATCTCGATGCGCTGTCGGGGCGGATCAACGGCGAATATGCCGATATCGACTGGGTCCCCATCCGCTACGTCAACAAGGGCTTTCCCCGCCCCACTCTGGCCGGCATCTACCGCGCGGCGCGCATCGGCCTCGTCACCCCGCTTCGCGACGGCATGAACCTCGTCGCCAAGGAATATGTCGCAGCACAGGACCCCAGCGATCCCGGCGTGCTGATCCTGTCCAGCTTCGCGGGCGCCGCCGCCCAGTTGAAGGAAGCGGTGCTGGTCAATCCCTACAGCGCCGAGGAACTGTCCGACGCGATCGTCAAGGCGCTGGAGATGCCGCGTGCCGAGCGCATCCGTCGCTGGGAAGCGTTGATCGACAATGTCCGGCGCGAGGATGTGTTCTGGTGGTGCGACCTGTTCCTCGCGGCGCTGCGCGGCGATGCCGGCGCGGAGGCCGCTGCCCGCGAGGAGGAACGCGCCTGACCCCGACCGGCGCGCAGCTTCCGCGTCGAAACAGGCCCTCACGCATTTCTGCAGTTGAGAGTCACCCGCAATAGCACTATGGCCCCGCCGATAACGAAAGGGGTTCATGATGTTCAGGGCGATCAAGATGGCGGGCGTCGCGCTTGCCGGGCTCACCGCGGCGAGCGCAGCATGGGCGGAGGTGCCGGTCCCGGCCGACCCCGCCGATCAGCAACGCCGCGCCGAGCAGGGCGAGGAAATCACCGTCGACGGCCACCGGATGGACGAATCCTTTGCCGGCACCAAGACCGACACGCCGCTGATCCAGGTGCCCCAGCCCATCACCGTCATTACCGACGACGTGTTCCTGTCCCAGGGCGCGATCACCATTTCCGATACCGTCCGCTACGCAGCCGGCGTCAATGCCGACGCCTATGGCCGCGACACCCGCGTCGACAGCTTCCAGATCCGCGGCGTCGACGCGCTGCAATTCCGCGACGGCATGCGCGACATCTACAGCTTCTACGCCAGCATCACCTCCGACCCGTACAACTTCTCGCGGGTCGAGGTCGTGCGCGGCCCCGCCTCGGTGCTGTTCGGGCAGGGGTCGCTCGGCGGCATCGTCAACCTCGTCTCCAAGACGCCGGTCTTCACCAATGCGGGCGAGGTGAACCTCGTTTATGGCAGCTACGACCGCAAGGAGGTCATGGCCGACGTCAACCGCCTCGTCACCGACGACCTCGCCGTCCGCCTCGTCGCCCGCGTCCGCGATGCCGACACCTATGTCGACCACGTGCCCGACGACCGCGTGATGATCGCCCCCTCGATCACCTGGCGCCCCTCGACCCAAACCGACATCACCCTGCTCGGCCTGTATCAGGAGGACGACACCGGCTCGACCGCCAACTTCCTGCCGCTGGTCGGCACGCTGCGCGACAATCCCGGCAATCCCCGCCTGCCCCGCTACCTGTTCGTCGGCAAGCCCGGCTACGACCGCTATGACGGCCGCCTGCTGCAAGGCGCCGGCCTGTTCGAGCATCGCTTCACCGACTCGCTCAAGCTCAGCCTGAAGGCGCGCTACATCGACAGCGACCTCGACTATTTCACCCATTACACCAACAGCTACGCCAACCCGACCAATCCTTATGTCGAGGGCAGCAACGGCCGTCGCATCCCCCTGATCGCCGGATCGTCGGTCGCGCGGCTGAACGTATTTTCCACCGACAACAATGTGCAAGCCAAGTTCAATACAGGCGCCGCGGTCGAACACACGCTGCTGCTGGGGCTCGACTATAGCTGGAACAAGGTCCGCAAGAGCGACAATTACGACTTCTCGCAAGTCATCGACCTGTACGACATCGACTATGCCTCGATCGTCGAGCCGCCGATCGTCGCGCCCTTCGCCACCACCTCCCAGCGCCAGCGCGGCGTCTATGCGCAGGACCAGATCCGCTTCTGGGACCGCGTCTCGGTCGTCCTCGGCGTCCGCAACGATCGTCTGCGCACCCGGGGCGCCACCGCGCCCGACGTGATCGACAAGGCTACCACCTTCCGCGCCGGCATCATCGGCGAGATCGGCGCCGGCCTCTCGCCCTTCTTCAGCTACACCGAAAGCTTCCAGCCGGTCGCCGGCACCCTGTCCAACGGCACCAATTTCCGTCCGCAGACCGGCACCCAGTATGAAACCGGCCTGAAGTGGCAACCCGATCCGCAAACCCTGGTCACGCTCACCGGTTTCCGCATCAAGGAACAGAATCGCCCCATCCCCGATCCCACCAACCCCCTGTTCCAGATCCAGGCCGGGGAACTGACCACCAAGGGTTTCGAGTTCGAGGCGACCCGCACCCTGCCCGGCAATTACGACCTGACCGTCTCCTACGGGTATAACGACCTGTCGGGCGACAGCGCCGCCAGCGGCTATCTGTCCAAGCACACCGCCGCCGCCTGGGGCACCAAGACGGTGACGCTGGACGAGGCGACCAGCGTGCGTGTCGGCGCCGGCGTCCGCTATCTCGGCAAGCAGGTGTCGAGCAGCAGCGTCTGGACGATCGTCACCCCCGATCGCGTCATGGCCGACGCGCTGGTCGAATTGAACCGCGACCAGTGGCGCATCGCGGTCAACGCCACCAACCTCTTCGACAACCGCGCCTTCGCCTCCTGCCTCGCGCGCGGCGACTGCTTCGTCTCCGCGCCGCGCAACATCATGGCGACGCTCGGCTACCGGTTTTGAAGAATGACGGGGGCGCGATCTTCCCTGAAGGTTGCGCCCTCCCCGTCCACCGCCACGCGCCGCCGCGGCAGCGCCTCGGGCATCGCCTCGCGGATATAGCCGAGCAGCCCTTCGCGAATGTCGCAGCGCAGGTCGAACGCCACCGACGCATCCTTGGCGGTCATCAGCCCGCGCACCTGGATCGCATCGGCGGCGGTATCGGTCACCTGCAGGTTGAAGAAACGCCCATCCCAGCGCGGGTTGGCGCGCACCAGTTCCTCCAGCTTCGCGCGCAGCCGTGGGATATCCGCCGCCGGATCGAGATACCAGAATACCGATCCCAGCAACTGGCTGGTCTCGCGCGTCCAGTTCTGGAAGCTGTTCTCCAGGAACTTGGCGACCGGCACCACCAGCCGCCGCTCGTCCCACACCTTGACCACGACGAAGGTCAGCCGGATCTCCTCGATCCGCCCCCATTCGCCGTCGATGATGACGACGTCATCCAGCCGGATCGGCTCGGTAAAGGCCATCTGGATGCCCGCGAACAGGTTCTTCAGCGCCGGCTGCGCGGCGGCACCGACGACCAGGCCCGCGATACCGGCCGACGCCATCAGCGTGACGCCGATCGTGCGGATGCCCGGTACGCTCAGCAGCATCAGGCAGATCGTCAGGAAGATGATGAAGAAGACGCCGATCCGCCCCAGGATCGCCGCGCGTGTCCGCTTGCGCCGGGCGCGCAGGTTGTTCTCCACCGTCACGTCCGCGCGCAGGTCGATCACCGCCTGCAACGCGCGCACCCCCGACACCCCCAGCCAGCCGAGCAATGCCGGCACCGTGAACCCCAGTATCTGGCGCCACAGATCGCGACCATCGGAGTCCATCGGCACGAAGCGCATCGCGAAACTCACCGCGATCGCCACCGCGACCCAGCGCAGCGGCCGGCGGACATGCGCCAGCACCAGATCGTCGCCCCGGCTGGCGGTGCGCCGCGCCGCATGGTCGGCGATGCGCATCGCGATGCCATGAACCAACAGGCCCAGCAGGACCGCCGCCGCGATGATCGCGACGCTTTCCACCCATTGCCATTCGCGGGGAATATCGAGCGAGCGTAACCAATGCATGCCCGGCTAAAGGCTCGCGCCCGCGAAGGTTCCATGATCGGCGGTGGGCGCGCAGCCTCATGACCGAACCGTTCGTGCCGAGCGAAGTCGAAGCGCAGTCAGGGGTACTGCTCCTGGCGGGCCAATCGGTTCACGCGAAGACGCGAAGATTTTGTTCGCGCGGAGGCGCGGAGGCGCGGAGAGAGGCACCGAGCCGCAGGCTCACTCCCGATCACAGGTGAAGGCTTGTCTCCCGGTCGAACCGGTCCATGCCGGCACGGCAGGCGCAACCTCTCCGCGCCTCCGCGTCTCCGCGTCTCCGCGTGAACCAACCTTCTTCCGAAGATCAGCAGGAACGACCGTGCCGCGGCGGACTCGTGTGACGAGCACGATAGTAGCGCCCGCCGCGACCGGCCTATAAGGCCCGCCCCGCGCACCACGTCCACCCCCGAAACGCCGGCTTGGACAAATCTGGAGGGCTCAGAACAGCCGGGTCAGCCCGTAGAATCCCGCGCCGACCGCGGCGGAGGCGGGGATGGTGATGACCCATGCCGTCACCACCGTGCGCGCCACGCCCCAGCGCACCGCGGAGGCGCGCCGCGCCACGCCCGCACCGATGATCGATCCGGTGATCGTGTGCGTGGTCGATACCGGGATGCCCAGCGCCGATGCGCCGAACAGCACGACCGAACCCGCCATCGACGCGCTGAAGCCTTGGTGCTGCGACAGCTTGGTGATGCGGCTGCCCATCGTCTCGATGATCTTCCAGCCGCCGGTCATCGTGCCCAGCGCGATCGCGACATAGCAGCTTATCGCCACCCAGTGCGGCACCTCGAACGGGCCGGACAGCCGCCCGGTCGAATAGAGCAGCACGGTGATGATCCCCATCGTCTTCTGCGCATCGTTCAGGCCGTGGCTGAGCGAATAACAGGCCGACGAGAACAGGTGCAGCACGCGGAAACTGCGCTCCGCCTGCACCGCGGTGGCCCGCGCCAGCGCCCAGCTCGACAACAGCATCACCAGCATCGCCAGCATCATGCCCAGCGTCGGCGACAGCACGATGGCGAGCAGCGTCTTGTTCAGCCCGCCCCACTGGATACCGCCCAGCCCCGCATGCGCCACGCCCGCCCCGATCAGCCCGCCGATCAGCGCATGGCTGGAGGAGGAGGGGATGCCGCGCAGCCAGGTGACGACGTTCCAGAACATCGCGCCGCCAAGCGCTGCAAAGATCACCGCCGGCGTCACCAGATCCTTGTCGATCAGGCCTTTGCCGATCGTCTCGGCCACCGCGTGCAGGCTGGGAAAGGCGATGGTCAGGAAATAGGCGGCGAAGTTGAAGGCGGCCGCGAACAGCACCGCCTTGACGGGCGACAACAGCCGCGTCGCGACCACCGTCGCGATGGAGTTCGCCGCATCGTGCAGGCCGTTCAGATAATCGAACGCCAGCGCGACCCCGATCAGGCCGATCAGGAGCGGAAGGGCCAGTTCATGCATGGTCTGTCCGTCCGATCAGGCGTGATCGATGACGATGCCGTCGATCTCGTTCGCGACATCCTCGAACGCGTCGACGATGCGCTCCAGATGCTTGTAGATCTCGCGCTCGACCACGAAGCGCAGCGTGTCGCTGCTGCCATGGTCGGCCAGCGTCCGGCGCAGGCCGGCGGCGTGGATGTCGTCCGCCTGCCCCTCCATGCGCACCAGCCGCTCGGTCAGCTCGTGCAGGCGCGCGCCGTTCTGCGCGACGTTGCGCAGCAGCGGCATCGCCTCGGCGGTCAGTCGCGCGGCATCGACGATGATCGCGGTCATGTCGCGCATTTCCGGCGCGAAGTCGCTCACCTGATACAGGTCGATCGCCGCGGCGGCGGCCTGCATCTCGTCGATCGTGTCGTCCATCGCGCCGACCAGGCTGGTGATCGCCCCGCGGTCGAACGGCGTCAGGAACGTCTTGCGCACGGTTTGCAGCACGTCGCGGGTAATCTCGTCGGCATCATGCTCGCGCTCGATCACCTCGGTGATGTGCTCGGCACGCGCCGTGCCATCGGCCGCCATCAGCCGCGCCATGGCCTCGGCGCCCGCCGTCACCGTTCGGGCATGCGCCTCGAACATCTCGAAGAAATTGCCTGTCCGGGGGAGCAGGCGTTGGAACCATGCGAACATCGGTGCTACCTTCGATTTTTCTGGGATACCCGCCCCTCTCCGGGCGGCCGCCCTGAACTCGGCGGGGCTGAAGGACCGGATCAGGTCGCGCAGGTCCGGCTCGTCCACGGCGGCGGCCGCCTCGGACAAGGTGAACCAGCGGCGTTGCCGCTCCGGCTGCTCCTTCCAGCTCTGTAATTCTTGGGTGACGGCCAGCGGGAACACGTCCACGTCGACCATCAGCGAGGCGCCACTACCGCGCTTCTTGCGATAACGGAAGCTGCCCAGCGGCGTGGGGCAGATCGCACCCAGCACACCGGCCTCTTCCTCGGCCTCCTGCGCGGCCGCCTCATGCGGCCGGGCCCCGCCCCCGATATTGCCCTTCGGGATCACCCAACGCCCCGACGCGCGCGAGGTGACCAGCAGGACGCGGATCACCCCGTCGGGCGAGGTGGCCTCGGTCAGGTACGGAAAGGCGGCAATCTGGCGAATGGTCCTGCACTCCCGTGGCGCATCGCCCGGGGTCGGGCGCTGGCACCTCGCGCGCATGGGGTGAAACGTCGCCGCGCGCAAGATGGCGCGGTAACGCACCGTCCGGAAACGAAGCGGCGCGGGTCCCGGATCAGCGCCGGGTGGACGGCGGCATATCGCCTCGCGCACCGACGAGTTCGGGCACGCCGCCGGCACAGCGATGCGCCGGCACGCGCCGGTCGAACGCGGCATAGCGCCGCCCGGCGATATGGTCGCCGCAGCGCAGCGCCAGCGCCATGATCGTCAGGCTGGTGTTCACCGCACCCGCACTCGGCAGCACCGACGCATCCGCGACATACAGCCCCCTGATGCCATGCACCTGCAGGTCGGCATCGACCACCGAATCGCCCGCATCCAGCCCCATCCGCGCGGTGCCCACCTGATGCCATAGCTGCGGCGCGCGCGGCGGCGCGATGCACGGATAGCCCGCGTTTCGGAACGCCTCCGTCGCCAGCCGCGTCAGCCGGCGAAAGCTGACCGCGCTCACCGTCGGCTCCACCGTGTGGGACACCGCATCGCCATCGAAATGCAATCCGCTCGTCCGCGTCGGCAGCGCCTCCGACATGCAGAAGCAGATCAGCGAATGCCGCCCGATCGCCTTGGCCACCGGGCGCAGCGACCGGGGCAGCTCGGTCCAGAACGGCATCTGCCCGGCGGTCTGGATGATGCCCAGCGGAAACGGCCATTCCGCGCTGCCGTGATAATAATCGTTGATCGAAAAGCTCTTGGTGTGGATCTCCGCCAGCTCGGGCCAGCGCACCAGCGGAAAGACGACGCCGGCCGAATGCCCGGCCAGATACCGGCCCAGCGCGCCGCCGGCATTTCCCAATCCTTCCCGGTGCTTCGCGGTCCGCGACCGCCGCAACAG
>NZ_JALNUQ010000078.1:0-11104 GCF_026540875.1 Sphingomonas sp. GM_Shp_2 | reverse complement strand
GTCATTCCGCCCCGGCCCGCACCTGCCCCGGCACCCGCGCCCGCGCCTGCCCAGGCCGCCGCACCGGCCGCCGGCAACACGGCGTCGTCCTCGGCACCGCGTTCGCTGCCGTCTGGTCAGGCGACCCCGCGCAACGCGCCGCCCAGCCGGCCGCAGCAGCGCGACCGCAAGGGTGACGAGCGTCGTGGCGGCAAGCTGACCGTCAACCGCGCGCTGAACGAAGACGGCAGCGCCCGTGCCCGTTCGCTCGCCGCGCTCAAGCGTGCCCGCGAAAAGGAGAAGCGTTCCTTCGGCGGCCCGCGCGAACCGCAGGTCAAGCAGGTCCGCGACGTGCAGGTGCCCGAGGCGATCACCGTGCAGGAACTCGCCAACCGCATGGCGGAAAAGGGCGCCGATCTGGTCAAGACGCTGTTCAAGATGGGCATGCCCGTCACCATGACGCAGACGATCGACCAGGACACGGCCGAACTGCTGGTGACCGAATTCGGCCACAACATCGTGCGCGTCTCCGATTCGGACATCGATCTGGCGATCGACACCAGCGAGGACCCGGTCGATGCGATGAAGCCGCGTCCGCCGGTGGTGACCATCATGGGTCACGTCGATCACGGCAAGACCAGCCTGCTGGACGCGCTGCGCGGCACCGATGTGGTGCGCGGCGAGGCCGGCGGCATCACGCAGCATATCGGTGCGTATCAGGTCACGCTGAAGGACAAGTCGAAGGTCACCTTCCTCGACACGCCGGGCCACGAAGCGTTCACGCAGATGCGTGCCCGCGGCGCGGACGTCACCGACATCGTGGTGCTGGTGGTTGCGGCCGATGACGGGCTGATGCCGCAGACGATCGAGGCGATCAACCACACCAAGGCATCGGGCAAGCCGATGATCGTGGCGATCAACAAGATCGACAAGCACGACGCCAACCCCCAGCGCGTGCGCGAGCGTCTGCTCGAGCATGACGTGCAGGTCGAGGCGATGGGCGGCGAGACGCAGGACGTCGAGGTGTCGGCGCTCAAGAAGATCGGCCTCGACGAGCTGATGGAGAAGATCCAGCTCCAGGCCGAACTGATGGAGTTGCAGGCCAACCCCGATCGCGGCGGCGAAGGTGCCGTGATCGAGGCGAAGCTGGACAAGGGTCGCGGCCCCGTCGCGACGATCCTCGTCAATCGCGGTACGCTGAAGGTCGGCGACGTGTTCGTCGTCGGCGCCGAATCGGGCCGTGTGCGTGCGCTGGTCGATGACAAGGGCCGTCAGGTGAAGCAGGCTGGCCCTGCGATGCCGGTCGAGGTGCTGGGCCTGTCGGGCGTTCCGCAGGCGGGCGACCAGTTGCAGGTCGTCGAGAACGAGGCGCGTGCCCGCGAGGTCGCGGAATACCGCCAGGGCGTGCTGACGCAGAAGCGGACCACCGCGGCGCCGGCCAGCCTGGAATCGATGTTCTCGGCGTTGAAGGCCAATCAGGCGCTGGAATATCCGCTGGTCGTAAAGGCGGATACGCAAGGCACCGTCGAGGCCATCGTCGCGTCGATCAACAAGATCTCGACCGACGACATCAAGGCGCGCATCCTGCACTCGGGCGTCGGCGGCATCACCGAGAGCGACGTGACGCTGGCGGCTGCCAGCGGCGCGCCGATCATCGGCTTCAACGTTCGCGCCAACGCCAAGGCGCGCGAGATCGCCGAGCGGAACAAGGTCGCGCTCAAATATTATGACGTGATCTATGACCTGATCGACGAGATCCGCGCCGGTATGGCCGGGCAGCTCGGTCCCGAGGCGTTCGAGACGGTGGTCGGCCGTGCGGAAATCCGCGAGGTCTTCTCGGCGGGCAAGCACGGCAAGGCGGCGGGTCTGCTCGTCACCGAAGGCGTCATCCGCAAGGCACTCAAGGCGCGCATCACCCGCAACGACGTCATCGTCTATGTGGGCGAGATCGCCAGCCTTCGCCGCTTCAAGGACGATGTTGCCGAAGTGCGCGCCGGTCTGGAATGCGGTGTGACCTTCTCCAACAACTTCATCGACATTCGTGCCGGTGACTATCTCGAAACCTTCGAGGTCGAACTGCGCGATCGTACGCTGTAACAACCGGATGCCTGCCTCTCCGCACGCGGAGGGGCAGGTAACGGACAAAAGCCATGAACAAAGATCCCCAGGAAAAATCGGTCCGCACCCTGCGCGTCGGCGAACAGGTGCGCCATGTGCTGTCGGAAGTGCTCCAGCGCGGCGACGTGCATGACGATACGCTCGCCAAGCACATGGTCAGCGTGACCGAGGTCCGCATGTCCCCCGACCTGCGCCACGCCACCGTCTTCGTGAAACCCCTGCTCGGCAAGGACGAGGAGGCCGTGTTGAAGGCGCTGCGCACCAACACCGCCTATCTGCAACGCGAGGTCGCCACCCGCGTGAAGATGAAATACGCCGCCAAGCTGAAGTTCCTGGCGGACGAAAGCTTTGACGAGGGCAGCCATATCGACGCCATCCTCCGCTCGCCCGACGTGGCACGCGATCTGGGCGAGGATTGACGCCGGGCTCGGTAAGACGCATCTTACCGGCATGAATGCGCATACCACCATGTCGGAAAAGGGCCAGGTCGTCATCCCGAAGGATGTTCGCAGGCGCTTCCATTTCGGCGCGGGCGACCGGCTCGACGTCATCGAGCGGCCCGATGGCGTGCTGTTGCGCAAACGATCCTCCACGTCCAGCGAGAGCTTCGAGGCGGTCACATCGCGCATCCGGTCGCGCATCAATGGCAAGGTGCCGTCTTTGTCGATCGACGACATGAGTTCGCACATCGCCGCGATGTGGGCAGATGGCGGGCCACGTTGGGATCGATGAAGGCTGTCGATACCAACGTCCTCGCGCGCTACATCACTGGTGACGATCCCGCTCAGGCCGAACAGGCGACCGCGCTGTTAGCCCAGCCGTTTTTCGTTGCGGATACGGTGTTTCTGGAAACGGCCTGGCTCCTGAGCTCCTATTACCGGCTCGATCGTGCCACGCTCGCGGCGACCCTGCGTGATTTGCTGTCCCTGCCCACCATCGCCGTTCGCGATCACGATGGCCTCTTGTGGACGGTCGATCAATTTGCAGCGGGTGCAGATTTAGCGGACATGGTCCACCTCGTAGCATCTGCGGGACTGGACGCTTTCGTCAGCTTCGAGAAGCATCTCGCCAAGGCGGCGGGGCCGGACACGCCTATTGCCGTCGAGCGCCTGACCTGATGGCCAAGCTCTATTTCTACTACGCCTCGATGAATGCGGGCAAATCGACCAACCTGCTCCAGGCCGATTTCAACTATCGCGAACGTGGCATGCGCACGATGCTGTTCACCGCCGCGATCGATGACCGGTTCGCTTATGGCACGATCACCTCGCGCATCGGCCTGTCGCAGACCGCCACGCCCTTCCACGTCACCACCGATATCGAACGCTGCGTGCTGGATCGCCATGTCGAGGGTGCTATCGCCTGCGTGTTCGTGGACGAGGCGCAATTCCTGACCGCAGGCCAAGTCGATCAGCTCGCCCGGCTGGCGGACGTGCACAACATCCCCGTTCTCGCCTACGGGCTGCGCACCGATTTCCGGGCGGCGCTGTTCGAGGGCTCGGCGCGGCTACTGGCGCTCGCCGATGCGCTGATCGAGATAAAGTCGATCTGCATGTGCGGGCGCAAGGCGACGATGAACCTGCGCGTCGATGAAGACGGCCGGGCGATCGCGGAAGGCCGCCAGACCGAGATCGGCGGCAACGAACGCTATGTCGCGCTGTGCCGCCGCCATTTCTGCGAGGCGCTGGCGCACTGAGCGCCGTGCCGCTAGGCCCCCGCGCCATGCATGGATGGATCATTCTCGACAAGCCGCTGGAGATGGGCTCGACGCAAGGGGTGAGCGCGGTCAAGCGCGTGCTGCGTCAGGGCGGCTATGGCAAGTGGAAGGTCGGGCATGGCGGCACGCTCGATCCGCTGGCGACCGGCGTGCTGCCGATCGCGATCGGTGAGGCGACGAAACTCGCCGGCCGGTTGCTCGACAGCGACAAGGTGTACGACTTCACCATCCGCTTCGGTACGCAGACCGCGACGCTGGACACGGAGGGAGCGGTGGTCGCCACCAGCGACACCCGCCCCACCCGCGCCGCGCTGGACGCGGTGCTGCCGCGCTTCACCGGCGCGATCGAGCAGGTGCCGCCCGCCTATTCCGCGCTGAAGGTCGATGGCCAGCGCGCCTATGACCTCGCCCGCGCCGGCGAGGAGGTGGTGCTGGCGACGCGCAGCGTGACGGTGCACCGACTCCACGTGCCGAAAACAAACGCCGGTCCGCACCATCCGTTCGCTCAGCACGAAGGGATCGAGGCACAAGACAAAGGCCCTGAAACCCCGCCAGGCCAGCCCGACGAGGAGTTGCAGGAGATCACCCTCACCGCCCATGTCACCAAGGGCACCTATATCCGCAGCCTGGCGCGCGACATCGCGCTGGCGCTCGGCACCGTCGGCCATGTCACCATGCTGCGCCGGACCAAGGCCGGGCCATTCACGCTGCAAAACGCGATTACGCTGGACAAATTGAACGAACTGGGGCAGGCGCGCACCCTTGAACAGATACTCCTGCCGCTGAGTGCGGGGCTGGACGACATCCCGGCTCTTGCGCTCTCCCCCGACCAGGCAGGGGCGCTCCGTCAGGGGCGTGTGTTGGCCGGGATCGCCATGCAGGACGGCATGACGCTCGCAACGCTCGATCAGGTGCCCGTGGCACTGGTCGAGATCGCGAACGGCGAAGTCCGGGTCTTGCGTGGCTTCAACCTCGATTAGAAAGGATCAACGATGTCGATCACTGCCGAGCGCCGTCAGGAACTCATCAAGGATCATGCCCGCGCCGAAGGCGACACGGGTTCGCCCGAGGTTCAGGTCGCGATCCTGACCGAGCGGATCAAGAACCTGACCGAGCACTTCAAGGGCCATGCGAAGGACAACCATTCGCGTCGCGGCCTGCTGATGCTGGTCAACAAGCGTCGCAGCCTGCTGGACTATCTCCGCCACAAGGATGGCGAGCGGTATCTGGCCCTCATCGCGAAGCTCGGCCTTCGCAAGTAAAAAATGGCGCCTTCGGGCGCCATTTTCTTATCGCCGAAACACGTTTAGTCTAACCAGCATCCTCCGGCGCTGCGAAGTCCGGAGCACACAGGCAAGCGGGGCAATTCGGCCCCGCACCAGAGCCACTACTGGCTCCCTCATAGGCCCCGACCGGGATAGGCCCGCCGGAGTAAGGAAATAGCATGTTCGATACCAAGAAGGTGGCAATCGAGTGGGGCGGCAAGACGCTGACCCTCGAAACGGGCAAGGTCGCCCGCCAGGCCGACGGCGCCGTCATCGCGACGCTGGGCGAAACCGTGGTGCTGTGCGCCGTGACCGCCGCCAAGACCGTCAAGGAGGGGCAGGATTTCTTCCCGCTCACCGTCCATTACCAGGAGAAGTTCTCGTCCGCGGGTCGCATCCCCGGCGGCTTCTTCAAGCGCGAGCGTGGCGCGACCGAGCGTGAGACGCTGGTCAGCCGCCTGATCGATCGCCCGATCCGCCCGCTGTTCCCGGAAGGGTTCTACAACGAGATCAACTGCATCGCGCAGGTGCTGTCCTATGACGGCGAGAACGAGCCCGACATCCTGGCGATGATCGCCGCATCGGCCGCGCTCACCATCTCGGGCGTGCCCTTCATGGGCCCGATCGGTTGCGCGCGCGTCGGCTACCAGAATGGCGAATATCAGCTCAACCCGACCGACGCAGAGGCGATCGCGGGCGAGCTGGACCTGGTCGTCGCCGCCACGCACGACGCGGTGATGATGGTCGAATCCGAGGCCAAGGAGCTGTCGGAAGAGGTGATGCTGGGCGCGGTCATGTTCGCGCACAAGGCGTCGCAGCAGGTGATCAACGCGATCATCGACCTGGCCGAGCAGTCGGCGAAGGATCCGTGGGAACTGGCCCCAGTCGCCGACAAGTCGGACACGATGGCCAAGCTGAAGAAGGCGATCGGCAAGGATGTCGAGGCGGCCTACAAGCTGACCGACAAGCAGGCCCGCCAGACCGCGCTGAACGAGGCCCGCGCCAAGGCGCGCGACGCCTTCGCCGACCTGAAGGAAAGCGATCCCGCCCAGTATCTCGGCACGCTCAAGCTCGTGAAGAAGCTCGAGGCCGATATCGTGCGCTCCGCGATCCTGAAGAACGGCCGCCGCATCGACGGCCGCGACACCAAGACGGTGCGTCCGATCGAATCGGAAGTGCACTTCCTGCCGCGCGCGCACGGCTCGGCGCTGTTCACCCGCGGCGAGACGCAGACCATCGCGACCACGACGCTGGGCACCAAGGATGCCGAGCAGATGATCGACGGCCTGAATGGCCTGTCGTATCAGAACTTCATGCTGCACTATAACTTCCCGCCCTATTCGGTCGGCGAAGTGGGCCGCTTCGGCGCGCCGGGCCGCCGCGAGATCGGCCATGGCAAGCTGGCATGGCGCGCGCTGCACCCGGTGCTGCCCTCGAAGGAGGAGTTCCCCTATACGATCCGCGTCACCTCGGACATCACCGAGTCGAACGGGTCGTCCTCGATGGCCACCGTCTGCGGCGGTTCGCTGTCGATGATGGATGCCGGCGTGCCGCTGAAGCGCCCGGTCTCGGGCATCGCGATGGGCCTGATCCTGGAGGGCAAGAACTTCGCCGTGCTGTCCGACATCCTGGGTGACGAGGATCACCTGGGCGACATGGACTTCAAGGTCGCCGGCACGTCGGAGGGCATCACCGCGCTCCAGATGGACATCAAGATCTCCGGCATCACCGAGGAGATCATGAAGGTCGCGCTGGAACAGGCCAAGGAAGGCCGTGCGCACATCCTGGGCGAGATGGCCAAGGCGCTGGGCGAGACCCGCTCGGAGCTGTCGGCGCACGCGCCGCGCATCGAGACCTTCTCGATCGACAAGTCCAAGATCCGCGAAGTCATCGGCACCGGCGGCAAGGTGATCCGCGAGATCGTCGCGACGACCGGCGCCAAGGTCGACATCGACGACGAGGGCGTGATCAAGGTCTCCTCGTCCGATCCGGCGCAGATCGAGGCGGCGATCGCCTGGATCAAGGGCCTGGTCGAAGAGGCCGAGGTCGGCAAGATCTATGACGGCAAGGTCGTCAACCTGGTCGATTTCGGTGCGTTCGTGAACTTCATGGGCGGCAAGGACGGTCTCGTCCACGTCTCCGAGATCAAGAACGAGCGCGTCGAAAAGGTCGCGGACGTCCTGTCCGAAGGGCAGCAGGTCAAGGTAAAGGTCCTTGAGATCGATCCGCGCGGCAAGGTTCGCCTGTCGATGCGCGTCGTCGACCAGGAAACCGGTGCCGAGCTGGAGGACACCCGCCCCGCCCGCGCACCGCGCGAAGGCGGCGACCGCGGTCCGCGCGGCGATCGTGAGGGCGGCCGTGGCCCCCGTCGCGAGGGCGGCGACCGTGAAGGCGGCCGCGAAGGTGGTCGGGGCGGCCCGCGCCGCGACCGCGGCGATCGCGGCCCGCGTCGCGAAGGCGGCAATGGCGGCAACGGCGGCGGCCGTGATGACGGCCCCGCGCCCGAATTCGCCCCCGCCTTCCTGACCGGCGACCGCGACTGATCGGACGGGTGCGCCCGAAAGGACGCACCGCGACATCGCAAATGGAAAAGGCCCGGTTCGCCGGGCCTTTTTCGTATGTGCCGTACCCTGAACTCTTTCGGCGAAACCCCATCCGTTCGGGCTGAGCGAAGTCGAAGCCCCTGCCCATGGACCGACACCTCCCCCAAGCCGTTCGTGTCGAGTAAAGATCGAGTAGCTCCGCAGGAGCGTAGCGAGAGCTTGTATCGAGACAGTGCCGCACGCGGCGCCGTGTCTCCCGGTACGCGGCTGAACGGGCTCCGCATCGACCTGACGCCATCCGCCCCCCGGCAAAGTTGATTCCGCCCCCGCCCGCGATGCTATAAGGCGCCCCCCATGCTCGCCTTTCATCAGCAGGACCTCGCCGCGCTGGCCGCGCGCGACCGGCTGCGCACGCTCCAGCCCCGCCTGGCGGTCGATCTCGCCTCCAACGACTATCTGGGCCTTGCCGCCAGCCCGCAGCTTGCCGCCGCCGTCACCGATGCCATCGCGCGCGGTGTTCCCGTTGGCGCGGGCGGCTCGCGCCTGCTCCACGGCAACCACCCCGAACACGAGGCGCTGGAGGCGGAGGCCGCCGCCTTTCTGGGTGCGGAATCCTGCCTGTTCTTTTCCAGCGGCTATGCCGCCAACGTTGCGCTGCTCGCCACCCTGCCCCAGCCCGGCGACGTGATCGTTCACGACGCGCTGATCCACGCCAGCGCCCGCGAAGGACTGCGCCTCGCGCGCGCGCCCGCGATCGAGATCCCGCACAACGATGCCGCCGCCGTCGAGGTCGCGATCCGCGACTGGCGCGCGGCGGGTAATACCGGTACGCCCTGGATCGCGGTGGAAAGCCTCTACAGCATGGACGGCGACACCGCCCCGCTCGCCGACCTGTCCGCCATCGCCGAGCGCCACGACGCCATGCTGCTGGTCGACGAGGCCCATGCCACCGGCGTCTTCGGCACCCGCGGCCAGGGCCTTGCCACCCCCTCGCCGCGCACGATCACGCTGCACACCTGCGGCAAGGCCCTGGGATGCGAAGGCGCGCTGGTCGCCGGTCCGGCGGTGATGCGCGACTTTCTGGTCAATCGCGGCCGCGGCTTCATCTTCTCCACTGCGCCCTCGCCCTTGATGGCGAGCGCGGTGCGCGAGGCGCTGCGCATCTTGGGCGACGAACCCGAACGCCGCGCCGCACTCCACACCCGCATCGCCTCCGCCGGACGGCTCTTCGCCCCCTATGGCGCCACGCCCACCGGCACCCCGATCATGCCGCTGATCCTGGGCGAGGATGGCACCACCATGCGCACCGCCGCCGCCCTTCAGGCGCACGGCTTCGACATACGCGGCATCCGCCCGCCCACCGTCCCTCCGGGCACCGCCCGCCTGCGCCTGTCGATCACCCTCAACGTCCGCGACGAAGACCTCGCCGCCCTCGCCACCCTCCTCCCCCAGGTCCTGCCATGAAATTCATCGTCACCGGCACCGATACCGAGATCGGCAAGACCGTGTTCGCCGCCGGCCTCGCCGGCGCGCTCGGCGCGACCTATTGGAAGCCGATCCAGGCCGGGCTGGAGGATGGGGCCGATGCCGATACCGTCGCCACGCTGGCGCCCGGCGCGCGCATCCACCCGTCCGCGTGGCGCCTGACCACCCCCTGCTCCCCCCACCGCGCGGCCGAGCTGGACGGCGTCACCATCGATCCCTCCGCGCTGACACCCCCCGCCGTCGCCGGCCCGCTGGTGATCGAGGGTGCCGGCGGCGTCCTCGTCCCCGTCACCCGCCGGCATCTGTTCGCCGACCTGTTCGCCGCGTGGCAGATCCCGGTCATTCTCGTCGCGCGCACCGGGCTCGGCACGATCAACCACAGCCTGCTCTCGATCGAGGCGCTGCGCGCGCGCGGCGTGTCGATCCACGGCATCGCCTTTGTCGGCGATCCGGTCGAGGACAGCGAGGCGACGATCGCCGACATCGCGCAGGTCGAGCGCCTCGGCCGCCTGCCCCGCCTCGCCCCGCTCACCCCGGCGACACTTGCGCACGCCTTCGCCGCCGCTTTTCCGAGCCTTTGCGCATGACCTCCCCCGTCTGGCACCCCTTCACCCAGCATGGCCTGAACGAGCCGATCCCGCGCGTCACACATGGCGAGGGCGCGATCCTCCACACCGCGGACGGGCGGCGCATCGTAGACGCCATCTCGTCCTGGTGGGTGACGACGCACGGACACGGCCACCCGCGCATCGCCGCCGCCATCGCCGCGCAGGCCGCAACCCTGGACCAGATCATCTTCGCGGGCTGGACGCACGAGCCCGCCGAGGACGTCGCCGCCGAACTGATCCGCCTCACCCCGCCCGAACTCACCCGCGTCTTCTTCTCCGACTCCGGCTCGACGGCGGTCGAGGTCGCGCTCAAGATGGCGCTCGGCTTCTGGGCGAACCATGGCGCGCCGCGCGAGCGCATTCTGGTGATGCAGCACAGCTATCACGGCGACACGATCGGCGCGATGTCGGTCGGCGCGCGCGGCGTGTTCAACCGCCCCTATGCGCCGCTGCTCTTCGATGTCGGCACCATCCCCTTTCCCACCGACCCGCAGGCAACGCTCGACGCACTGGAGGCACAGGCGCGCGCCGGCGCCGCCGCCTTCATCGTCGAGCCGCTGGTGCTGGGCGCGGGCGGCATGCTGATCTACCCGCCCGCCGTGCTGGCCGAGATGCGCACAATCTGCGCCCGCCACGGCGTGCTGTTCATCGCCGATGAGGTGATGACCGGATGGGGCCGCACCGGCACGCTGTTCGCCTGCGAACAGGCGGGGGTGGTGCCCGACATATTGTGCGTGTCCAAGGGCCTGACCGGCGGCGCGGTGCCGCTCGCCGTCACGCTGGCCAGCGAGGCGATCTTCGAGGCGCACCGATCGACCGACCGGTCGCGCCAGTTCTTCCACTCGTCCAGCTACACCGCCAACCCGATCGCCTGCGCCGCCGCCCGCGCCAATTTCGCGATCTGGCGGGAAGAGCCGGTGGCGGATCGCATCGCGACGCTGGTGGCGCGTCAGGCCGCCCACCTCGCCGATGCTGCGCAGCATCGCCGTGCAGCAAATCCCCGCCAGCTCGGCACCATCGCCGCGCTGGAGGTGGGGCATGACGAAGGCTATCTGTCCGACCTGGCGCCCCGCCTGCTCGCCCATTTCCGCGACCGCGACCTGCTCGTCCGCCCGCTCGGCAACACGCTCTATGTCATGCCGCCCTACAGCATCGCGGCCGACGACCTCGCCCGCGTCTGGCACGCGATCGGCGAGGCGCTGGATATGGTCGTGTAGAGCAGGATCGTATCGGGTTGATCCAACATCCGTCCGCCCAGCGTAGCGGGGACAACCGCATATCGAAAGACATCCGGCGATTTCGGTTGCTCCCGGTGCGCCTGCTCCGTTCCCCCAGCGAGGAGTGCCTCACCGCTCCGTCTTCGCAAACGCAATCGTCGTTCTCGAAAAG
>NZ_JALNUQ010000077.1:0-11552 GCF_026540875.1 Sphingomonas sp. GM_Shp_2 | reverse complement strand
CGGCGTATCAGGCACGGGCACCGGCGCAGGGGTCGGCGCGGCTTGCGGCGGCAGGCTGAAGCTTTCCAGTCCGGCCGGCGGGCCGGCGGGCGTGGTACTGGTCTGGGCAGCCGCAGTGCCGGCCATCAACAGGGCAAAGAAGCCGGCGGCGGCGCGCGGGCCGGGCGAGGTCATGGAAACGCTATCCTCGTGACTAAACGGGTCGATCGGCGAGCGAGCCCCATGCCATTCCCTTTGACAGTTTCCAACACGGAACCTATATGGCGTCTCATCCACCACAGCTTTCGGGAAATGACACGGCGTCGCGCACCGGGTCGGTCGAATGGGAAGCTGATGGTTCATCGGACGCCGGATGCCGCCGCACGAGTGATGCGCGCGGCCTTTCGGCGTCCCGTCGTGCGTCCCGCCCGGAGGTATCCGGGCAGCGAAAATACGGCTGACGAGGCAAAACCAGACCATGGCAACCAAGGCGATCGAGAGCGGCACCGCCAAGCGGCGCATCCGCAAGGTGTTCGGCGACATCCACGAAGTCGTGCAGATGCCCAACCTCATCGAGGTGCAGCGCGAAAGCTACGAGCAGTTCCTGCGCTCCGATCCCGCGACCGGCTATGTGTCCGGCCTCGAAAAGACGCTGCGCTCGGTTTTCCCGATCACCGATTTCGCGGGCACCGCGCAGCTCGATATCAAGAAGGAGGGCGGCTACGTCCTCGAGGACCCGAAGTTCGACGTCGAGGAATGCCGCCAGCGTGGCATCACCTATGCCGCGCCGATGCGCGTCACGCTGACGCTCGCGACGTTCGAGGTCGATCCGGAGACCGAAGCCAAGTCGCTGATCGATATCAAGGAGCAGGACGTCTACATGGGCGACATGCCGCTCATGACGGAGAACGGCACCTTCTTCATCAACGGCACCGAGCGCGTCATCGTCAGCCAGATGCACCGTTCGCCGGGCGTGCTGTTCGACCATGACCGTGGCAAGACGCACGCGTCCGGCAAGTATCTCTTCGCCGCGCGCGTCATTCCCTATCGCGGCTCGTGGCTCGATTTCGAGTTCGACGCCAAGGACATCGTCAACGTCCGTATCGACCGCAAGCGCAAGCTGCCGGTCACCGCGCTGCTTTATGCGCTGGGGATGAACTCGGAAGAGATCCTCAACCACTTCTACAACCGCCTCACCTTTGTGCGCGGCGACGGCGGCTGGCGTATCCCGTTCCAGGCGGAGAACTGGCGCGGCGTGAAGCCGCTGTTCGACATCGTCGACGCGAACTCGGGCGAGGTGGTATTCGCCGCCGGCCAGAAGATTTCCCCGCGCGCCGCCAACAAGGCCGGCAAGGACGGCCTGACCGAGCTGCTGATCCCGACCGAGGAAATCTTCGGTCGCTATTCGGCCTATGACCTCATCAACGAGGCGACGGGCGAGATCTATGTCGAGGCCGGTGACGAGATCACCGCCGAGAATCTGGAAAGCCTGGACAAGGCGGGCGTCGACACGATCGAACTGCTCGACATCGACCATGTCGCCACCGGCCCGTGGATCCGCAACACGCTGAAGGCCGACAAGGCCGAGGAGCGCGAGCAGGCGCTGTCCGACATCTACCGCGTGATGCGCCCCGGCGAGCCGCCGACGCTGGAAACCGCGGAATCGCTGTTCGCCGGCCTGTTCTTCGATCCGGACCGCTACGACCTGTCGGCGGTGGGCCGCGTCAAGCTGAACATGCGCCTCGACCTCGACGCGCCGGACACGGTGACGACGCTGCGTACCGAGGACATTCTGGCGGTGGTCAAGACGCTGGTCGACCTGAAGGACGGCAAGGGCGAGATCGACGACATCGACAATCTCGGCAACCGCCGCGTGCGCTCGGTCGGCGAGCTGCTGGAGAACCAGTACCGTGTCGGCCTGCTGCGCATGGAGCGTGCGGTCAAGGAGCGCATGTCGTCGGTCGACGTGTCCACCGTGATGCCGAACGACCTGATCAACGCCAAGCCCGCGGTCGCCGCGGTGCGCGAGTTCTTCGGTTCGTCGCAGCTGTCGCAGTTCATGGACCAGACCAACCCGCTGTCCGAAGTGACGCACAAGCGCCGCGTCTCGGCCCTCGGGCCGGGCGGTCTGACGCGTGAGCGCGCCGGCTTCGAAGTCCGCGACGTTCACCCGACGCATTATGGCCGTATCTGCCCGATCGAAACGCCGGAAGGCCCGAACATCGGTCTGATCAACTCGCTGTCGACCTTTGCGCGCGTCAACAAGTACGGCTTCATCGAGACGCCGTACCGCAAGATCGTCGATGGCAAGGTGACCAACGAGGTCGTCTATCTGTCGGCGATGGAGGAGCAGAAGCACACCGTCGCGCAGGCGTCGGCCGAGCTGAACGAGGATGGTTCCTTCGCCGAGGAACTGGTGTCCGCGCGTCAGGCCGGCGAATTCCTGATGGCGCTGCCGGACACGGTGACGCTGATGGACGTCAGCCCCAAGCAGCTCGTCTCGGTCGCCGCGTCGCTCATTCCCTTCCTGGAAAACGACGACGCCAACCGCGCGCTGATGGGCTCGAACATGCAGCGCCAGGCGGTGCCACTGGTCAAGGCCGAGGCGCCGTTCGTCGGCACCGGCATGGAAGAGACGGTAGCGCGCGATTCCGGCGCCGCGATCTCGGCCAAGCGCGCCGGCATCGTCGATCAGGTCGATGCCGCACGCATCGTGATCCGCGCGACCGGTGAGGTCGATGCGGGCAAGTCGGGCGTCGACATCTACACGCTGATGAAGTTCCAGCGTTCGAACCAGTCGACCTGCATCAACCAGCGTCCGCTGGTGAAGGTGGGCGACGTGGTGAACGTCGGCGACGTGCTGGCCGACGGCCCGTCGACCGAGTTCGGCGAGCTGGCGCTGGGCCGCAACGCGCTGGTCGCGTTCATGCCCTGGAACGGCTACAACTACGAGGACTCGATCCTCATCTCCGAGCGGATCGTGAAGGACGACGTGTTCACGTCGATCCACATCGACGAGTTCGAGGTGATGGCCCGCGACACGAAGCTGGGGCCGGAGGACATCACCCGCGACATCCCGAACGTCGGCGAGGAGGCGCTGCGCAATCTCGACGAGGCGGGCATCGTCTATGTCGGCGCCGAGGTGGAGCCGGGCGACATCCTGGTCGGCAAGATCACGCCGAAGGGCGAGTCGCCGATGACGCCGGAGGAGAAGCTGCTCCGCGCCATCTTCGGTGAAAAGGCATCGGACGTTCGCGACACCTCGCTGCGCCTGCCGCCGGGCGTTGCCGGCACGATCGTCGACGTGCGCGTCTTCAATCGTCACGGCATCGACAAGGACGAGCGCGCGATGGCGATCGAGCGCGAGGAGATCGAGCGCCTGAAGAAGGACGCCGACGACGAGCGCACCATCCTCAACCGGGCGACCTGGAGCCGCCTGCGCGAGATGCTGCTCGACCAGACCGCGACGGCCGCCCCCAAGGGCGTCAAGAAGGGTTCGGTCATCGACGCCGAGGTGCTGGAAAGCGTCGACCGCCACGAATGGTGGAAGTTCGCGGTCGCCGACGATGCGCGCCAGAGCGATCTGGAAGCGGTCAAGGCCCAGTATGACGAGGCTGCCAAGCGGATCACGGACAAGTTCCATGACCGCCGCGACAAGCTGGAGCGTGGCGACGAGCTGCCGCCGGGCGTGCTGAAGATGGTCAAGGTGTTCGTCGCGGTGAAGCGCAAGCTGCAGCCGGGCGACAAGATGGCCGGCCGTCACGGTAACAAGGGCGTGATCAGCCGCATCCTGCCGCAGGAGGATATGCCCTTCCTCGCGGACGGTACGCCGGTCGACCTCGTGCTGAACCCGCTGGGCGTGCCGAGCCGCATGAACGTCGGACAGATCTTCGAGACGCATCTCGGCTGGGCGGCCCGCAACCTGGGCATGCAGGTGGCGACCGCGCTGGAAGAGTGGCGCGAGGCCAATCCGGACGCCAAGGCGGGGGCGATGCCCGAGCCGGTCAAGGAGCGCCTGGTCGAGATCTATGGCGACCATTATGCCGATGACATCAACGCCCGCACGGGTGAGGAAGTCATGGAACTGGTCGGCAACCTCAAGACCGGCATTCCGATGGGCACCCCGGTGTTCGACGGCGCCCGCGAAGGCGATGTGTCGGCGATGCTGGAGCTGGCGGGTCTCGACACGTCGGGCCAGTCGGACCTGTTCGACGGACGTACCGGCGACAAGTTCGACCGCAAGGTCACGGTGGGCATCATCTACATGCTGAAGCTGCACCACCTGGTCGACGACAAGATCCACGCGCGTTCGATCGGGCCGTACAGCCTCGTTACCCAGCAGCCGCTGGGCGGCAAGGCGCAGTTCGGTGGCCAGCGCTTCGGCGAGATGGAGGTCTGGGCGCTCCAGGCCTACGGCGCGGCGTACACCTTGCAGGAAATGCTGACGGTGAAGTCCGACGACGTGGTCGGCCGCACCAAGGTCTACGAGGCGATCGTCAAGGGCGACGACACCTTCGAGGCCGGCATTCCGGAGAGCTTCAACGTGCTCGTCAAGGAAATGCGCTCGCTGGGCCTGAACGTCGATCTGCGGACCGCCGAGGTCGACGAGGACGATGTTGCCATCGCGGCGGAGTGACCTTCGTCTCCCTCTCCCGACGGGAGAGGGAGGGAGGCGCGAAGCGCCGGAAGGGTGAGGACAGGTAACTGCCCTGCCCTCACCTTCCCACCAGCGGTGCTGGCGGGCCCCTTCCTCTCCCGGCGGGAGAGGAGTTGAGTTTCAAAAGAGGTTCATCAAGATGAACGAACTGACCAATTTCGCCAATCCGGTCGCGAAGCCCGAGACCTTCGACCAGATCCAGATCGGCATCGCATCGCCCGACAAGATCCGTTCGTGGTCGTTCGGTGAGATCAAGAAGCCCGAGACGATCAACTATCGCACGTTCAAGCCCGAGCGTGACGGCCTGTTCTGCGCGCGCATCTTCGGTCCGATCAAGGATTACGAGTGCCTGTGCGGCAAGTACAAGCGCATGAAGTACAAGGGCATCGTCTGCGAGAAGTGCGGTGTCGAGGTTACCGTGTCGAAGGTCCGCCGCGAGCGGATGGGCCATATCGAGCTCGCCGCACCCGTCGCCCACATCTGGTTCCTGAAGTCGCTGCCGAGCCGCATCGGCCTGTTGCTCGACATGCAGTTGAAGCAGCTGGAGCGCGTGCTCTACTTCGAAGCCTATATCGTCATCGAGCCGGGCCTGACGCCGCTGGAGAAGTATCAGCTTCTCACCGAGGACGAGCTGCTCGACGCGCAGGATGAATATGGCGAGGACGCCTTCTCTGCCGGCATCGGCGCGGAAGCCGTGCGCATCATGCTCGAAAGCCTCGATCTCGAGGGCGAGAAGGTCGCGCTGCTCGAAGAGCTGGCGACCACCAAGTCCGAGCTGAAGCCCAAGAAGATCATCAAGCGCCTGAAGGTCGTCGAGTCCTTCCTGGAATCGGGCAACCGTCCGGAATGGATGATCCTCGAAGTCGTGCCGGTCATCCCGCCCGAGCTGCGCCCGCTGGTGCCGCTGGACGGCGGTCGCTTCGCGACGTCGGACCTGAACGACCTGTACCGCCGCGTCATCAACCGCAACAACCGCCTGAAGCGGCTGATGGAGCTGCGCGCGCCGGACATCATCGTCCGCAACGAGAAGCGCATGTTGCAGGAGGCGGTCGACGCCCTCTTCGATAACGGCCGTCGCGGCCGCACGATCACGGGCGCCAACAAGCGCCCGCTGAAGTCGCTGTCCGACATGCTGAAGGGCAAGCAGGGCCGCTTCCGCCAGAACCTGCTCGGCAAGCGCGTCGATTACTCGGGCCGTTCGGTCATCGTGACCGGGCCGGAACTGAAGCTGCACCAGTGCGGCCTGCCCAAGAAGATGGCGCTGGAGCTGTTCAAGCCGTTCATCTACGCGCGCCTCGACGCCAAGGGCCTCAGCATGACGCTGAAGCAGGCGAAGAAGTGGGTGGAGAAGGAGCGCAAGGAAGTCTGGGACATCCTGGACGAGGTGATCCGCGAGCATCCGGTGATGCTGAACCGCGCACCGACGCTCCACCGTCTCGGCATCCAGGCGTTCGAGCCGGTGCTGATCGAGGGCAAGGCGATCCAGCTTCACCCGCTGGTCTGCTCGGCGTTCAACGCCGACTTCGACGGCGACCAGATGGCCGTGCACGTCCCGCTCAGCCTTGAGGCTCAGCTGGAAGCGCGCGTCCTCATGATGTCGACCAACAACATCCTGTCGCCCGCCAACGGCAAGCCGATCATCGTGCCGTCGCAGGACATGGTGCTGGGTCTCTATTATCTGTCGATGGAGAAGACCGGCGAGCCGGGCGAAGGGATGCTGCTCGCCGACATGGCCGAGGTGCATCAGGCGCTCGACGCCGGCGCGGTGACCCTGCACACCAAGGTCATCAGCCGTGTGCCGCAGACCGACGAGAGCGGTCAGCAGTATCTCAAGCGCTTCGAGACGACGCCGGGCCGCATGCTGCTCGGCGAGACGCTGCCCAAGAGCCACAAGGTCCCGTTCGAGATCGTCAACCGCCTTCTCACCAAGAAGGACGTGGGCGACGTGATCGACGAGGTGTATCGTCACACCGGCCAGAAGGAGACCGTGCTGTTCGCCGACGCGATCATGGCGCTCGGCTTCCGGCACGCGTTCAAGGCGGGCATCTCGTTCGGCAAGGACGACATGATCATCCCGAACGAGAAGGACGCCCTCGTCGAGGAGACGCGTGCGCTCGTGAAGGATTACGAGCAGCAGTATCAGGACGGCCTGATCACGCAGCAGGAGAAGTACAACAAGGTGATCGACGCCTGGAGCCGTTGCGGCGACCAGGTGGCTGGCGCCATGATGGACGAGATCAAGGCGGTGAAGCGCGACGAGGAAACGGGTCGCGAAAAGCCGATCAACGCGATCTACATGATGGCTCACTCCGGTGCCCGCGGTTCGCAGGCCCAGATCAAGCAGCTCGCCGGCATGCGCGGCCTGATGGCCAAGCCTAGCGGAGAGATCATCGAGACGCCGATCATCTCGAACTTTAAGGAAGGCCTGACCGTCCTTGAATACTTCAACTCGACCCACGGCGCCCGCAAGGGCCTGGCCGACACCGCGCTCAAGACGGCGAACTCGGGCTACCTTACCCGCCGTCTGGTCGACGTCAGCCAGGACTGCGTCGTCATCGAAGAGGATTGCGGCACGTCCCGCGCCCTCGAGATGAAGGCGATCGTCCAGGGCGGCAGCACGATCGCGTCGCTTGCCGAGCGTATCCTGGGCCGCACCACGGCCGAGGATATCGTCGACCCCAAGACGAACGAGATCAGCATCCCGACGGGCACGCTGCTCGACGAGCCGATGGTCGCCGGCATCGAGAAGATCGGCATCCAGTCGGTCAAGATCCGCAGCCCGCTGGTCTGCGAGTCGAAGATCGGCGTGTGCGGCAAGTGCTACGGCCGTGACCTCGCCCGCGGTACGCCGGTCAACATCGGCGAAGCGGTGGGCGTCATCGCGGCGCAGTCGATCGGCGAGCCGGGTACGCAGCTTACCATGCGTACCTTCCACATCGGCGGCGCGGCACAGCTCAACGAGCAGTCGAACCTCGAGGCGGCGGTCGACGGCACGGTCGAGTTCCGCGACCTGCGCATCATTGAGGACCAGCGCGGTCGTCGCGTGGTGCTCAGCCGCTCGGGCGAGATCGCGATCGTCGACATGGACGGCCGCGAACTGTCGGTCGATCGCATCCCCTACGGCGCTTATGTCCTGTTCGACGACGGGCATATCGTGTCGAAGGGCGACCGCATGGCCGAGTGGGATCCGTTCACCATGCCGGTGATCACGGAAAACCCGGGCACGATCCGCTTCCAGGACCTGATCGAGGGCAAGACGCTGACCGAGCAGGTCGACGAGGCGACGGGCATCGCCCAGCGCGTCGTGATCGAGTATCGCGCCGCGTCCAAGTCGAAGGAGGACCTGCGTCCCCGCCTGACGCTGCACGACGATGCCAGTGGCGAGGCCGGCCGGTACATGCTGGCGCCCGGCGCCACGCTGTCGGTCGAGGACGGGCAGCAGGTGCAGGGCGGCGACGTGATCGCGCGTGTCGCACGTGAAAGCGCCAAGACCCGCGACATCACCGGCGGTCTGCCGCGCGTCGCCGAGCTGTTCGAGGCGCGCATCCCCAAGGAGGCGGCGATCATCGCCAAGGTCTCCGGCCGGGTCGTGTTCGGCAAGGACTACAAGGCCAAGCGCAAGATCGGCATCCAGCCCGAGGATGGCGGCGACGTCGTAGAGTATCTGGTGCCGAAGTCCAAGGTGATCGACGTTCAGGAAGGCGACTACGTCAAGCGTGGCGACAACCTGATCGGCGGCTCGCCCAACCCGCACGACATTCTGGAGACGATGGGGATCGAGCCGCTGGCCGAGTATCTCGTGTCGGAAATCCAGGAAGTGTACCGACTGCAGGGCGTGAAGATCAACGACAAGCACATCGAGACGATCGTTCGTCAGATGCTGCAAAAGGTCGAGATCACCGAGGGCGGCGACACCACGCTGCTCAAGGGCGAGCAGGTCGATCGCGAGGAAATGGACGCGACCAACGCCAAGCTCGGGCCGAACGAGGCGCGTGCGCAGGGCAAGCCCGTCCTGCTCGGCATCACCAAGGCGTCGCTGCAGACCCGCAGCTTCATCTCGGCGGCGTCGTTCCAGGAGACCACCCGCGTCCTCACCGAGGCGGCGGTTCAGGGCAAGCAGGACACGCTGATGGGCCTGAAGGAGAATGTCATCGTCGGCCGCCTGATCCCGGCGGGTACCGGCGCCGGCATGAACCGCCTGCGCGTGGCGGCCTCCAGCCGCGATGCGGCGCTCCGCGTCCAGCAGCGTCGTCTGGCCGATGCGATCGTCGCACCGATCAACGCCGCCGAGCAGAAGGCGGCCGAGGATGCACGCTCCACGCGTGACGACACCGGCACGGGCAGCGATCCGCTGGCCGAGGTCGTGCCGTCGGGCACCGGCACCGATGCCGATGCGGGCGAGTATCTGAACGACTGATCGGTCGCTTCATGACCTGAAAAGGGGCCGCCGTCCGGGCAACCGGGCGGCGGCCTTTTTGTTGGGATGAACATGCCCGACAGCCGCCATTCACCCGCCCCCGCCTAGAGCGGCAGATGGAACAGCCGGCCGTTTTGGCGGGTTGCTCCATCAACGGATCCCTGTTGGGTCCAGGGAGTAACACGATGCACAAGCTGTTGCAGATGGTCGCCGCCTTTGGCCTCGTGGTCAGCGGGACCGCCCTATCCCTCCAGCCGTCCGAGGCGCAGGCGCAGAGCTGGCGCGGCGACCGCAACGAGGGCCGCTGGCAGGGTGATCGCGACCGCCGCAATTACCGGCGTGACGATCGGCGTGCACGGTACGACCGTCGTGACTGGCGCGGCCGGGATGACTGGCGCGGCCGTGACGATCGTTGGGACCGGCGTGGCCGCGACAACCGCTGGGATCGCCGCGACGGCCCCCGCCGCGACACCACCGCCCAGGCGATCCGCCGCGCCGAGCGCCAGCCCGGCTATGTCGATCCCCGTTCGCAGGGCGACAATACGAACTATTATGGTCGGGGCTATCGTCCCTGCACCTACGAGATTCGGAACGGCCGGCGGGTTTGCCGCTGATCCGATCCGACCTTCCCGCCGGCACCCTCGCGTCGGCGGAGAGTTTCTTTGAAACCCGGTATGTTATCGCCTCGGAATGACACAAAACTGATGCCGTTCGTCGCCAATTCCCGACCGTACCTAATATGCATGATGGCCAAACGCGCGCCCATGCGACACAGCCGGCGCGGGAGTTGAGGCAATGACGACAGACAAGGACTATTTCTACCAACGCGCCGAGGCCGAACTGCAACTGGCGCAGCGTGCGACGCACCCCGCCGCGGTGCGCGCCCATTACATCATCGCCAATCATTATCTGGACCGCGTGTACAGCCAATCGGTAATGAGCAGCCCGATGCTGCCCCGATCGGCCTGAGCCCATACGCGTCCGACCGGGAGTCGAATGACACCGGGTTGATCCACCCCTTTCCCCGTTCATGTCGTGTAGCGGCGAGGCCGCGTATCAAGAGAGACGTCGCCATATGCGGCAATGTCTCGATACGCGCTCTCGCTACGCTCCTGCGGAGCTACTCGATCCCTACTCGACACGAACGGATCGAGGGGGTGTCATCCTGCTCCGGCGTTGGATGACATCGGGTTGATCCCCCTTCCCCGTTCGTCTCGAGTAGCCGTCGAGTAGCGGCGCAGCCGCGTATCGAGACGGCGTATCGAGAGACACGTCGCCACATGCGCCACGGTCTCGATACGAGTTCTCGATACGCTCCTGCGGAGCTACTCGATCTCTACTCGACACGAACGGATCAAGGGGGTGTGATCCTGCTCCGACGTCGGATGACATCGGGTTGATCCCCCTCCCCGTTCGTCTCGGGTAGCCGTCGAGTAGCGGCGCAGCCACTTATCGAGACGGCGTATCGAGAGACACGTCGCCGCATGTGGCACTGTCTCGATACGAGCTCTCGACACGAACGGACCACGGGGATGTCATCCTGCGCTGATGCACGCTGCTCTACACAGCGGCCGGACGGCTATCCTCGCTGATCGGCTGCTTCGGTTGGGTATCCAGCGTCCGCGACAGCGTCTCGAACCGGCTGCCATCCACCCGTATCTCATTGAACGCCGGTGGCGAGTGTCGCACCCGCTTCGACAGCGTGCCCGCGCCGATCATCCGGATCGTCCACCCGTTGCGGTCGATCGGCACGTCGAAGGGATCATGGACATGGCCGGTCAGGACGGCATGGGCCCCCGCCGCCGCCAGTGCGGTCAGCGCGGCATCGCCGTGGCGTGTCTTTGCAGTGCCCTTGGTACCCCCTTCGATCAACGGGTGATGCGCCGCCACGAAGATCAGGTTGCCCCTGGGCGCCTGCTCGATCAGCGTCAGCGCGCGTGACAGCGATCCGGGGCTCACCCGCCCCTTGGACCAGTTCCACCGCCACTGCGCCCGCGCCGTCGTCTTCAGCGGCACCACGGTGATGCCGGGCAAGTCCAGCGGCTGCTCGATCATCTTTTCCACCGCGGCATAGCGCTGATAGGGCGAAAACAGCCGCCGGAACGGGTCCCAGTAATAGGGGATGTCGTGATTGCCGACCTCCAGCGTCACCGGCACACCCAGCGACCGCAGCCAGGCACCACCCGCCGCGAACTCGCTCTTGGTCGCCCGCATCGTCAGGTCGCCGGTCATGATGACCGCATCGGGCTTCTCCGTCGCGACCAGGTCGGAAAACCAGGCGATCGCCTCCGGGTCTTCCGCGCCGAAATGGACGTCGCTGACGTGGAACAGCCGCTTCATGCCCGGCATCCAGCGGTCGGGGCGGCGCGTCGATCGATAACATAGGCCATAAGGGCGGGCATTCTCCTGTTATTTCCGCAACGACCGGTCCGCGTGCACGTTCCCGGTCGTTGCGGCTCGGCACGCTTCCCTGCATGGACGCGCGATGCATTCCTACCC
>NZ_JALNUQ010000076.1:0-12584 GCF_026540875.1 Sphingomonas sp. GM_Shp_2 | reverse complement strand
CGCCGCCAGCGCCCCCGTCGCAAACGCCCCCGCATGCCCCGACCGCCCGGCAAATGCCGGCGTCGGCAGTTCGAACAACCCCGCCAGATTGAACGCGATCCCCGCCACCAGCAGCAGCAGCACGCCGATCACGCGCGGGTCCTGCAACTGGAATGCCCAGCCCATCGTCGCGCCCCCCGCGCGCAGGGCGAGCAGGGCGGCACCCAGCCCGACGCACACCAGCACCACGCCCGCGCTATAGGCCAGCGCCTCGCTGCGTGCCGCTGCCGGGGTCGCGCCGCCGCGCGCCAGGCTCAGCGCCTTCAGGCTCAGGATCGGGAAGACGCACGGCATGACGTTCAGGATCACGCCACCCAACACCGCCCCCAGCAGCGCCAGCAGGGCTGTGCGCCACGCCCCGTCACCCGTGGCGCCCGCTACCGCACCGGGCATCGCGGTCAGGGCCAGCCCGCGCCCCTTGTCGGTCGCCAGCACGCCCGCGATCGCGCCGCGTACCGGCACCGCCGCCGCACCGGTCTCGACGATCAGCACATCCCCTTCGCGCCGCACCGTCTGCGGCGCGGCATGCGCCAGGATACCGGGCGCGGCGGGGTAGAAATAGACGTCCCCGATCTCCGCCGCCGCCGGCAGCGGAACCGCCAACCGAAACCGTCCGTCCGCCACCTGATAGGTCGCCTGCGACCCCAGCGGCCGCGGCAGCGCCGCCCGCCACGCATCGAATTGCGCCAGCGACCCCGCCTCGACCGCGCCATCGCCCACGATCAGCGCGGTCGACAACATCTGGCTTTCCGGCACGCAGATGCGGTCGGTGCATACCAGATAATCCGCCTTCACCTTTACCGGCAAACGCGTGCCCGGCACCGCATCCCGCGGGATCGACACATCGGCCAGCAGCGCGAACGGCGCCTCGTAGACATAGTTCATCAGGCCTGAGATCAGCAGCCGCCCCGGCACCGGATAGCGCAGCGGCCCCGCGGTCACCCCTGGCGGCAGCGTCCAGTCCAGGCTGGTGCCCAGCCCCGCATCCCCGCCATGGCTCCAATAGGCGTGCCAGCCGGGCTGCGGCACGGCCGAGAAGGCCAGGATCACCCTGCCCCCCGGCGCCGGAGCGGCCGTTTCCGGGATCAGCGTCATGCGGACATGCGGCGCAGGCAGACTGGCCGGGTCGGCATTGCCCTGCGCGCCCGCGCCGTTTGCGACGAACAGCAGCACCAGCGTCATCATCATGTAAAGCCAGTGCCGCATCGAAACCTTGCCTCTGTCGCGTTCCCCGTCCCATAGCGGGGGCGCCCCATCTATGCATCAAGGTTCCCGATGAAATCCTTTCTCGCCATGCTGCTCGCCTCCACGCTGGCCGTGGGCACCCCCGCCGCCGCGCAGCAGGCGCCCGCCCCGACCCCCGCGCCTTTCCCGGCTGCCAGGCCGAAACTGATCGTCGCCATCTCGGTGGACCAGTTCGCCGCCGACCTGTTCCAGCAATATCGCAACCGCTTCACCGGCGGCTTCGCGCGGCTGCTGTCGGGTGGTGTCTTCCCCTCGGGCTATCAGAGCCATGCCGCGACCGAAACCTGCCCGGGCCATTCCACCATCCTCACCGGCTTTCGCCCGGCGCATACCGGCATCATCGCCAACAACTGGATCGACCAGCGCGTCGGCCGCCCGGACAAGATCGTTTATTGCTCGGAGGACGAGAATGTCCCCGGCTCCAGCCATGACAGCTACACCGTGTCGGACAAGCATCTGAAGGTGCCGACGCTCGGCGAGCGGATGAAGAATGCCGATCCGCGCACCCGCGTCGTCTCGGTCGCGGGCAAGGACCGCGCGGCGGTGATGATGGGCGGCCACAAGGTCGACGAGCTCTGGTGGTGGGACGGCAAGACCTATGTCTCCTATGCCGGCCGCGCGGTGCCCCCGGTGGTGCAGCGCACCCGCGATGCAGTCGCCGCCCTGCTCGCCCAGCCGCAGGAGGCGCTGCCCCTGCCCGGCTGGTGCAAGCCGCTCGACCGCCCGATCGCCGTCGGCAACCAGGTGATCGGCCAGGGCCGCTTCCAGCGCGCGGCGGGTGATCTCAAGGCGTTTCGTGCATCCCCCGCGTCCGACGCCGCGGTGTTCGCGATGGCCGCCGGACTGGTGCAGGACATGAAGCTGGGTCAGGGTCCGCAGACCGACATCATCTCGATCGGCGCCTCCGCCACCGACTATATCGGCCATTCGCTGGGCACGCAGGGCACCGAGATGTGCATCCAGATGAACGAGCTGGACCAGACGCTCGACGGCTTTTTCGCTGTGCTCGACCAGACCGGCGTCGATTACGAAGTGGTGCTGACCGCAGACCACGGCGCGCACGACATGACCGAGCGCCAGATCGAACGCGCGATGCCGATGGAAACGCATGTCGATCCGCAGTGGCAGGCCAAGACTGTCGGCGCCGCGATCGGGCAGGCGATGGGACTGAAGGGGCCGGTGCTGCTCGGCTCGGACGGCGACATCTATGTCGATGCCGATCTGCCCGCCGCCACCCGCGCCAGGGTATTGGCGGAGGCGAAGCGCCGCTACCTCGCCATGCCGCAGGTCGCCGCCGCCTTCACCCGCGCCGAGATCGCCGCGCAGGCCTGGCCGACCAGCCCCCCCGAAACCTGGACCCTGCTGGAGCGCGCCCGCTCCTCCTACGATCCCGAGCGGTCGGGCGACCTGCTTGTCCTGCTCAAGCCGCGGGTCACCACGATCGAGAAGGCCGCCCCCGGCTATGTCGAAACGCATGGCAGCCCGTGGGACTATGACCGCCGCGTGCCGATCCTGTTCTGGCGCCGCGGCATGACCGGCTTCGAACAGCCGCTATCGGTGGAAACGGTGGACATCGCCCCGACGCTCGCCGCGACGATCGGCCTGCCGGTATCGGGTCTCGACGGCCGCTGCCTGGACCTGGACTCCGGCCCCGCCGACACCTGCCGAAGGTAACTTTCACCCTCTCCCCAAAAGGGGAGAGGGCGTAAAACCAGCGCCCATTGCCCCCCGCCCCCGACCTTCGCTAACCAGCAAAAAACGGGGGGTATCAACCATCATGCACATGACGCCGACGGAGATATTCCTCCTCGCGATCCTTATCATCTTCACCGGCCCCTATCTGGTCTGGCGACTGGGCCGCACCGATTACTGGGCGCCGCTCGTCGTCGTGCAGATCATCGGCGGCGTGCTGCTCGGGCCAGGCGTGCTGGGCGCGATCTTCCCAGGCTACTACGCCTTCGTCTTCGCCGGGCCGACGATCACCGCGCTGAACGGCATCGCCTGGTGGGCGGTGATGCTGTTCGTCTGGATCGCCGGGCTGGAACTGGATGTGGGCGAGGCGTGGCGCCGCCGCCGGGAGACCGGGATCACCGCCGGCCTTGCCCTCGGTGTGCCGCTGATCGCCGGCAGTCTTGCCGCGCTCGCGATGCTGCGCTTCCCCGGCTGGCGCGGCGCGGACGGCGCGGATTGGCAGGTGGTGCTCGGCATCGGCATGGCATGTGCCGTCACCGCGCTGCCCATCCTCGTCCTGTTGATGGAAAAGCTCGCCATCCTGCGCGCGCCGCTCGGCCAGCGGGTGCTGCGCTATGCCAGTCTCGACGACATCGCCATATGGGGCGTTCTCGCGCTCATCCTGCTCGATTGGGAACGCGTGACGCGACAGGCCGGCTTCCTTGTCGGCTTCGCCGTCGCCACCTGGGCGATCCGCCGCCTGCTCCGCGCCATTCCGGAGAATGACCGCTGGTATGTCGGGCTCATCTGGCTGGCCGCCTGCGGCTTTGCGGCCGACTGGGCGGGCCTGCACTTCATGGTCGGCGCGTTCCTGGCCGGCGCCGTCCTCGACGCGCACTGGTTCGGCGAGGCGCGCATGGACCGGTTCCGCCAGACGATCCTGATGGGCATCATGCCCGTCTATTTCCTGTCGACCGGCCTCAAGACCCAGTGGGGCGTCGGCGGCGCCGCGGTGTTCGCCGCCGCCGCGCTGCTGCTCGTCGCCTCGGTCGGCGGCAAGCTGGCTGGCGTCGCCATGGCCGGCCGCATCCTGAACTGGCCCAAGGGCGATGCCAAGGCGATCGGCTGGCTGCTTCAGACCAAGGCGCTGATCATGATCATCTTCGCCAACATCCTGCTCGACAAGCACATCATCACCAACGAGACCTTCACGGCCCTGTTGCTGATGGCGGTCGCCAGCACGATGCTGACCATCCCCAAAGTCGCCCCGATGCTGAAACGCGACCCCGCGCTGGTGAAGCGCGGCTTCTGATCCCCGCCCAGATTGTCCCGACGCCGGGGATGGCGGCCCCGGCGAGACCCCGACCTGGAAAATGGCTGTTCCCCTCTCCTTGCAAAGAGAGGGGACCGGCTCAATCCAGGTTCGGGCGCAGCCAGCGCGTCGCCTGTGCAACGTCCACGCCGCGCCGCGCTGCATAATCGGCGACCTGATCCTCGCCGATCCGCGCCACGCCGAAATATTCCGCCTGCGCATGCCCGAAATAGAAGCCGCTGACCGCCGCGGTCGGCAGCATCGCGAAGCTCTCGGTCAATTCGATGCCCACCGCATCTTCCGCGCCCAGCAGGTCGAACAGCGTGCGCTTCAGGCTATGCTCGGGGCAGGCCGGATAGCCCGGTGCCGGGCGGATGCCGCGATACTGCTCGCGGATCAGCGCCTCGTTGGTCAGCTGCTCGCCCTCGGCATAGCCCCACAACACGGTGCGGACATGCGCGTGCAGCGCCTCCGCGAACGCCTCCGCCAGCCGGTCGGCCAGCGCCTTGAGCAGGATGTCGTTATAATCGTCCACATCCGCCTTGAACCGCGCCAGATGCGGCTCGATGCCGTGGATGGCGACCGCAAAGCCGCCCATCCAGTCGCCTGCGGGGTCGATGAAATCGGCCAGGCACATATTGGCCCGCCCCTCGCGCTTGGCGATCTGCTGGCGCAGGAACGGCAGCCGCGTACCTTCGTCCAGCACCACATCGTCGCCGTCGCGCCGGCACGGCCACAGCGCGGCCACGCCCCTGGCGGTCAGCCACTTCTCCGCGATGATCCGGTCGAGCATGGCCTGCGCATCGGCATGGAGCGACCGCGCGCTTTCCCCCACCACCGCGTCGTCCAGGATCGCCGGGAAATTGCCCGCCAGCTCCCACGCACGGAAAAAGGGCGTCCAGTCGATATGATGCCGCAGGTCCTCCAGCGACCAGTCGTCGAAGACGTGCACGCCCGGCTGCTTCGGCGCGTTGGCCTTCAGCATCATGTCCGCGGTGAAGCCACGCGCCCGCGCCTCGGCCAAGGGCAGCAGGTCGTTCTGCCCCTTGCCGGCGCGCGCATCGCGCACCTTCTGATATTCCGCGGCGATCCCGGCGACATAGCCTTCCGCCTGCGTGTCGGAGACCAGCGTGGTCGCGACGCCCACCGCCCGGCTCGCGTCCAGCACGTGCACCACCGGCCCCTCATAGGCGGGCGCGATACGCAGCGCGGTGTGCACCTTGGAGGTGGTGGCGCCGCCGATCAGCAGCGGCATCGTCATGTTCGCGCGCTGCATCTCCTCGGCCACCGTCACCATCTCGTCCAGCGAGGGGGTGATGAGGCCGGACAGGCCGATCATGTCCGCGTCGTTCTCGTTGGCGGCCTCCAGGATCTTGGCCCAGGGCACCATGACGCCCAGGTCCACCACCTCGAAGCCGTTGCACTGGAGCACGACGCCGACGATGTTCTTGCCGATATCGTGCACGTCGCCCTTGACGGTCGCCATGATGACGCGGCCCTTGCCCTTGGCGCCCGGCTCCTTGGCGGCCTCGATGAAGGGCAGGAGGTGCGCCACCGCCTTCTTCATCACGCGGGCGGACTTCACCACCTGCGGCAGGAACATCTTGCCCGAACCGAACAGGTCGCCGACGACGTTCATGCCGTCCATCAACGGCCCCTCGATCACCTCGATCGGCCGCCCGCCGCGCTCGGCGACCGCCGCACGCAACTCCTCGGTATCGTCCACGACATGCGCGTCGATGCCCTTGACCAGCGCATATTCCAGCCGCTTGGTCACCTCCAGCCCGCGCCACTCGGCGGCCTGCTTCTCCGCCACCGCATCGGTACCCCGGAATTTTTCCGCCAGCGCGACCAGCCGGTCGCCGGCCTCCGGATCGCGGTTCAAGATCACGTCCTCGCAGGCGGTGCGCAGTTCGGGGTCGATCGTGTCATACACGTCGAGTTGCCCGGCATTGACGATCCCCATGTCCATGCCCGCCGGAATCGCATGGTAGAGGAAGATCGAGTGCATCGCCCGGCGCACCGGCTCGTTGCCGCGGAAGCTGAACGACAGGTTCGACAACCCGCCCGAGATATGGACGTGCGGGCAGCGCGCCTTGATCTCGCGGCACGCCTCGATGAAGTCGACGCCGTAGTTGTTGTGTTCCTCGATCCCGGTCGCCACCGCAAAGACATTGGGGTCGAAGATGATGTCCTCGGGCGGAAAGCCGATGCCCGTCAGCAGGTCATAGGCCCGGACGCAGATCTCGACCTTGCGCTCCTTGGTGTCGGCCTGCCCCACCTCGTCGAACGCCATGACGACCACCGCCGCGCCGTACGCCATGCACAGCCGCGCGTGATGAAGGAATTGCTCCTCGCCCTCCTTCATGCTGATCGAATTGACGATCGGCTTGCCCGAGACGCATTTCAGCCCCGCCTCGATCACGCTCCATTTCGAGCTGTCGATCATGATCGGCACCCGCGCGATATCGGGTTCGGCCGCGATCAGCTTGAGAAAGGTCGTCATGGCATATTCGGCGTCGAGCAGCCCTTCGTCCATGTTGACGTCGACCACCTGCGCGCCATTCTCCACCTGGCTGCGCGCCACCTCGACCGCGCGGGCATAGTCGCCGGCCATGATGAGCTTCTTGAACGCCGCGGATCCCGTGACGTTGGTCCGCTCGCCGACATTCACGAATTGGGTGGAGGAATTGGTGGTCATGATGTTCTTTTCTAAGCCCTCTCCCCTCCGGGGAGAGGGTTGGGTGAGGGGTAGGTGTCTCACTGAGCGAAGCGCTGCTGGGCAGCCTTCACCAGCCCTCCCCCCGAGGGAGAGAGGGCTGAAAGGGTCACGCCGCCATCGTGAACGGCTCCAGCCCGGCCAATCGCGTCCGTACCGGCGGCGTCGGGATGCGGCGCGGCGCCACGCCCTGCACACGCTCGGCGATCGCCCGGATATGCGCCGGCGTCGATCCGCAGCATCCGCCCAGCACGTTCACCTGCCCCGCGCCCGCCCATTCATGCACCAGCCCGGCCGTCGTCGCCGGCGCCTCGTCATAGGCGCCCAGTTCGTTGGGCAGCCCGGCATTGGGATAGACCATGATCAGCGTGTCGCAGATTTCCGACAGCGTCTTCACGTGCGGCCGCAACTGTTCGGCACCGAACGAGCAGTTCAGCCCGATCGTCACCGGCCGGGCGTGGCGCACCGCATGCCAGAACGCCTCCACGGTATGGCCCGACAGGTTGCGCCCCGACAGGTCGGTCAGCGTCATCGACAGCATGACGGGCACGTCCCGGCCCAGATCGCGCGCCGCGTCGCTCGCCGCCATGATCCCCGCCTTGGCGTTCAGCGTGTCGAACACCGTCTCGATCAGGATGAAGTCCGCGCCCCCTTCGAGCAGCGCATCGATCTGCTCCCGGTACACGCCCTTCAGATAATCGAAATCGATCTCCCGATACCCCGGATCGTTGACGTCGGGGGATAGCGACAGCGTCTTGTTCGTCGGCCCGATCGCCCCCGCCACGAAGCGCGGGCGCCCATCCTTCGCCTGGAACTCGTCGGCGAGGCGGCGCGCCAGCCTGGCGCTCTCGACGTTGATCTCGCGCACCAGATGCTCGGCACCGTAATCGGCCTGGCTGATCCGGTTGGCGGAAAAGGTGTTGGTCTCGGCGATGTCGGCGCCCGCCTCGAAATAGGCGCGGTGGATCGCCTCGGGCACCTCGGGCTTGGTCAGCGCCAGTATGTCGTTGTTGCCCTTCTGGTCATGGCCCAAGCCCAGCGTCCCGGCATAATCCGCCTCGGACAGCTTCCAGTTCTGGATCTCGGTGCCGAATGCGCCATCGGTGATCAGGATGCGCTTGGCCGCCTCGGCGAAGAAGGTGTCTCGGATCGTCATCGGTACAACTCCCCCCTCCCGTTGGCGGGAGGGGTCGGGGAGGGAAAATCAGGGCGCGAAGATTGCGGGCGGGATCAGGCCGCCGCCACCACCGCCTGCGGCTTGGCGCGCACGCCCAGCATGTGGCAGATCGCGAACGCCAGTTCGGCGCGGTTCAGCGTGTAGAAGTGGAAGCTCTTCACGCCGCCCGCATACAGCCTGCGGCACATCTCGGCGGCGATCGTCGCCGCCACCAGTTGCCGTGCGGCGGGATGATCGTCCAGCCCCTCGAACAATCGGTCCATCCAGTCCGGAATCGCCGCCCCGCACAGCCCCGCGAACTTGCGCGTCTGCGCCACGTTCGACACCGGCAGGATGCCCGGCACGATCTCGGCGGTGATCCCCGCTGCCGCCACCGCGTCGCGAAAGCGGAAGAATGCCTCTGGCGAGAAGAAGAACTGGGTGATCGCCCGCGTCGCGCCGGCATCCAGCTTGCGCTTCAGATTGTCGATATCGCCCACCGTATCCACCGACTCCGGGTGGCATTCCGGATAGGCCGCAACCGAGATTTCGAACGGGTGCCGCTTGGCCAGTCCCGCTACCAGATCGGCCGCATTGGCGTATCCGCCCGGATGGCTGGCGAACTTGGCGCCCAGCGTCGGCGGATCGCCGCGCAGCGCCACGATATGGCGCACGCCCGCCGCCCAGTAATCCTCGGCGACCTGGTCGATCTCCTCGCGCGTCGCCTCCACGCAGGTCAGGTGCGCCGCCGCCGCCAGCGAGGTTTCCCGCTGGATACGCGCCACCGTCGCATGCGTCCGCTCGCGCGTCGATCCGCCCGCCCCGTACGTCACCGATACGAAGCGCGGGCCCAGCGGCTCCAGCGTGCGGATCGCGTCCCACAACTGCGCGTCCATCTTCTCCGTCTTGGGCGGAAAGAACTCGAAGCTCACCTCCATGTCGCCGCCGACATCGGCGAACAGCGGCGCTTCCAGCGCACGGCGCGCTTCTTCGAGCTGGGGAACGGAAATCGTCGTCATGCCGCTTTCACCATGTTGGAGTCGACCGGGCGCAGGCCTTTCAGCCCCTGTTTGGTGCCCAGCCACAATTTCACCGTCAGCGTACCGCCGCCCAGCGTTTCGATCTGCGTCATGCGCAGGCCCGCATTGGCGAACCAGCCCGCAATCTGTTCGTCGGCAAAGCCCAGCCGGGTATGCGCGTCGCGCGCACGCAAGTCCTCGCGGTCATGCGGCGCGAAGTCGGCGATCAGCAACCGCCCGCCCGTCGCCAGCACGCGCGCGGCCTCGGCGATCGCCGCGCCCGGCTGCTGCGCGAAATGCAGCACATGGTGCAGGATCGCGACGTTCGCCGCGCCGTCCGCCATGGGCAGCGCATACAGGTCCGCCTGGCGCAATTCGGTGTTCGGCCGGTCGTGCAGCTTGGCGCGCGCCAGCCGCAGCATCTCCGACGACCGGTCGATGCCCAGCGCCGCGTCCGCCTGCGCGCCGAACACCTCCAGCATCCGGCCCGTACCTGTGCCGATATCGATCAGCGTGCCGATCGACCCCTGCCCCAGCAGCGCGGCCATCGCCGCCTCGACCTCGCTCTCGGCGACGTGCAGCGAGCGGATCGCGTCCCACTCGGCGGCATGATCCTCGAACCAGGTCGCGGCCGATGCCGCGCGGTCCGCACGCACCGCCGCCAGCCGGGCCGCGTCCGCCACCGCCCAGTGATCGGGCTCGTGCACCGACCATTGGTCCAGCGCCGCCACGATCGGCGCCACCGCCTCGCGCGCGCCCAGCGCGACGAACACCCAGCTGCCTTCCTTGCGCCGCTCCGCCAGCCGTGCATCGACCAGGATCTTCACATGTCGCGACACGCGCGGCTGGCTTTGCCCCAGCACCTGCGCCAGTTCGCCGACCGACAGCTCCATCGTGCGCAGCAACGCCAGGATGCGCAGCCGCGTCGGGTCGCCAAGGGCACGGAAAATGTCGAGCGCCATCGCCATGGATCGACATATAAAGATATCTTTATATGCGGTCAACGAAATGGTCGTTTCGGACCTCAAACGGCACATCTGCGTTATGGCCCGGTTGCGGACGGTTGAGTTCGCTTCGGAAATCCAAGGGAGTATGCCCGCATGAAGACGTTTACCCTCGGTCTGACCGCCGCCGCCGCCCTCGCGCTCGCCGCCTGCAGCCAGAACGCCCAGGAGCAGACCGAACAGGCCGCCGACGCCGTCGCCGCCGATACCGAGGCGACCACGCGCAACGCCGTGAACGACGTCGACGCCGCCAGCGATCGTGCGCTGGGTTCGGCCGAGCGTTCGATGGACAATGCCGGCGACCGGATCGAGAACGGCGCCCGCAAGGCCGGCGATTCGATCAGCAACGGTGCGGATGCCGCCGCCGATGCGACCGGCAACGCGCTCACCCGCGCGGGCAACGCGATCCGCGACTGATGATGACGGCCGGGGATATGGGCCGGTGCCCTGTCCCCGGCGCCCCCGTCGGACTGGACAGCGCCGACCCTGCCGGACGACACTTGCCGCATGAACCGCCTTTTTCCCGCCGCCGCGCTCCTGCTTCTTGCCGCCTGTTCGGGCGGCGACGACCAGCCGGGCGGCCTTACCGCCGACGAGGCGAAACAGTTGGACGAGGCCGCCGCCATGCTCGACGCCAATGCCGTCGACCTGAACGCGCTGGATGACAACGCCACCGATCCCGAAGGGTGATGCCATGACCGATCCGCAGAACCGCCGCCGCCTCGGCTCCACCGACCTCCAGATCGCGCCCCTGGTCCTGGGCGGCAACGTATTCGGCTGGACGGCGGACCGCGCGGCCAGCTTTGCCGTGCTCGACGCCTTTGTGGCGGGCGGCGGTACGCTGATCGATACCGCCGATGTCTATTCCGCCTGGGTGGACGGCCACCGCGGCGGCGAATCCGAGACGATGATCGGCGAATGGCTCCGCATCAGTGGCAAGCGCGACGCGGTGCTGATCGCCACCAAGGTCGGCATGCTCCCCGGCGAGGGTGGCGAAAAGCTCGCCCCCGCCCGCATCGCCGCCGCCTGCGACGCCTCGCTGAAGCGGCTCGGCACCGACCGGATCGACGTCTATTTCGCGCATCAGGACGATGAGGACACCCCGCAGGAGGCCAGCATGGAGGCGTTCGGCCGCCTGGTCGACGCCGGCAAGGTCCGCGTGATCGGCGCCTCCAACTTCCACGCCGCCCGCCTGAAGTCGGCCAACGACGCCGCCCGTGACGCCGGCCTGCCCCGCTTCCACGTCCTTCAGCCCGAATATAATCTGGTCAGCCGCCACAAGTTCGAGGGCGAGTTGCAGGATTATTGCGTCACCGAGAATATCGGCGTCGTGCCCTATTACGGCCTCGCCTCGGGCTTCCTGACCGGCAAGTACCGCACCCGCGACGATCTCGGCAAAAGTGTGCGCGGCGGCCGCATGGCCGACCTGCTTGAAGGTCGCGGCAAGGCCGTTCTCGACGCGATGGACGCCGTCGCCGCCGAGACCGGCGCCACCCTCGCCCAGATCGCGCTCGCCTGGCTGATCGCGCAGCCCAGCGTCACCGCCCCCATCGCCAGCGCCACCAGCGTCGCGCAGGTAGAGGATCTCCTTCCCGCCATGACGCTGGTCCTGACCGACGACCAACTGGAACGCCTGACGCTTGCGGGCGCGTGACCGGTTGTCCCTTGGCCATCGTGAGAGCGGAAGGCGAGGCGCGTTCGGCGCCGAACCTTTCCGCGATCAGGCAAGGATAGCCGCGGCACCCCGCGCCATGCCATAGACCTGATCGCCCCCCGGCGGATGCGAACAGGAGAAGCCATGACCACCCCGATGTCCAGACGCACGATCCTTGGTGCGATCGGTGCCACGGCACTTCCCCTCCCCGCGCACGCCGCCCCCGCTTCGCTCGCGCTCTACGCCGGCGGCTACAACCGGGAAGGCGGCCACGGCCTCCTGCCCCTCCACTACCGCCCCGATACCGAGAGCTGGCAGGCGGCCGCGCCGGTCGCCGATGCGCCCGACGCCTCGTTCGGCATCCGCCACCCCCGCCACGGGCTCCATTATCTGGTGCAGGAGGGCGCGGACGGCATGGTCTCCGCCTTCCGCACCGATGGCGACCGCTGGACCCGCGTCGCGCATGTCTCGTCCGCCGGTGCCGATCCCTGCCATGTCGCGCTCGACCGCACCGGCACTGCGCTTGCCGTCGCCAATTACAGCAGCGGCAGCGTCGCTCTGATCCGTCTCGACCCCGCCACCGGCCTTCCCTCGGCCCCGGCAACGGTCCACCCCCACCGGGGCAGCGGCCCCGTCACCGATCGCCAGGCGGGCCCGCATGCGCACTGGGTCGGCTTCACCCCGGACAATCGGTGGCTATGGTCGGTCGACCTCGGCGCCGACACCGTCTTCGCCCATCCCTTCGACGCACGCACCGGCACGCTC
>NZ_JALNUQ010000075.1:0-12859 GCF_026540875.1 Sphingomonas sp. GM_Shp_2 | reverse complement strand
CAGCATAGGACTGCCACTTCTCACGCGTGTCGAAGCCCCCTGCCCCCTTGCTCCAGGCAGAGCCCGAAAAGTAGACGAAGGGCTTTCCCGCTTTCACCCGCACCAGGAGCAGGTGATTGTCCGCATCGTCGCGCTGCTCGACGATGGTTGCGGGATCGACACGGATCGCAACAGCCATCCGGCCATGCGCGCCGTCTTCCGGGCCCCACCACGTCATGACCCCACGCGTGCGATCGGCGCTCATCTGCCCCGCGACCGGCCCGGTCGTACGCTTGCCGATACCGATCCCGACGATCATCTCGCCCGGCTTGTTTGACGATAACGTAGACACCATGCGCGTGAAATGCGTGCCGAGCGGCAGGGTAAAGCGGCGCGTCTCCCATACCGTACGTCCGACATCGACCGGCCAAGCGGCGTAATCCACCTCGAAATCGGCCGCTTTTTCGCCGGTTGCCCTGATCCGGTGTCGAGTGAAATTGCGCGACGTCCACAGCTTGTTGTCGTGCCAGATGCCCAATCCGCCCGCGCCACGACCGGAGCCGACATTGTAGAAGTCGATGCCCTCGCCGTGATAGCCATGCTGGTCGCCGGTACGCAGTTGGCGATCGGCGAAGGGCCAGACGAACTGCTTGCCCCAACTGTCGATGCCCGATCCCGATGGTGGCTCCACCGCCTCCAGGGCGTGACCGTAGATGCGATGCGCAATGCGGTCATTCTCCCAAAGCAGATCGTCATGGCGATAATCCGCCAACACCGCCACCGCAGCGGCCTTATGATCTGCGGGCGGGGGCAGTGGCTTATCGATCGGCGGCATGGCGGTTTTCGGCTGTTGCTGCGCATCCAAACCCGAGCCAGTCAGGACCATGATCGCCATCAGCGGCAGACCACACTTAAGCCGGCTTCTCACGCGCTGGATCACCATGCCCCTCCTTAGTTATATGATAAGTTATCTTCTCCGACGGCGAATGCAAGCAGGTTATCGACGCGCGCAAACAGGCGTACATGCATCGTGATCCGGCGTTGTGCAGCGCTGCGCTCACCACGGTTCCGGTCATTTCGGAACGCCACCATTGCTGCGATTAGTGCGAAACCCGTACCGAAACCGTGTCACACGCCGCCCCGGGTCAGAGATGGCAGCTTAAGCGAGTGGCGCGGTTTTTTGGAAGAGGATTGGGCACTGAACGGCCAAGCTGCCGCTGGATCACGGACGGATGCCAGCCGGCGGATGCGAACCGGCCGTTCTCCGACAGGCACGATGTGGATCTCCCGTACCGCACGACACGCGCCGACGATCAGGGCAAGGGGCATGGAAGGTTTGCCGCTACTGGCGCCAGACATGGACAGCCCCGTTCGTCGCTACGCCGGAGCCGCTGGCACGGATAGCCAAACAAGATCGCTGCGCCGACATGATCGACAGTGCCGCTGTCCGGGCGCAATGTCATGCGGTCGGTACAAGCAGGGACGCCCGCAAACCGGTGTGCTTGGCGATCGTACTCCGGTCCGCCACCGAACTCCCCGCTCGCAGCGATGCCAGAGTCACACTTGCGGCAGTGTTGACGCGGCCAGCCATTGGCCAGGAAACCCGGTATTTGGCCGGCCGATATTCACCACATACCACGCCGAAACCATTGGCTTCCTGCAACCGGCATGCAGCGTGCTACCGGCACATGAGTACCGGTAGCACATGATCCTAGCAGGCGACCGAACAGGATTGAGTACCGATCGGCGTCAGAATGCTTTCGAAATGCCTAGATAGAAGTGCCGGAGTCGCGGATCGGCATAGGGGCTGTAGAACTGCGGATAATTGCCCGGATCGAGCGGGGGTCGCCGCTTGAAGACATTGTTGATACCCGCGGTCAGCGTCGCGTCGAAAGCGAAGCGATAGCTGAAGGTCACATCGTGATAGAGTTGCGACGGGATGATCGGCGAATCGGTCAGGTCCACCGTGGCGGTCACGGCCAGGTTGCGTTGATAGCTGTCGATATAGCGTCCGGCCCAACCGACCGTCACCGGCCCCTTGCTCCAGTTCGCCCAGGCGCTGCCGCGCCATTTGAACCCGCCCTGCGTGATGAGTGCCGCGAAGCCACGCGACGGCGCGACACCGCGATATTCCTCGATCGGCGCCCCGGGGAAGGGCGAGACCCGCAACGACAAAATGGTCGAGGCACGCGCGCTGGCGCTGATCGTGCCGCCGAGCAGCGGTCCGTTATAGTCGAGCGTGAAGTCGACGGCTTCCGTCGACATGCTGTTCAGGTTGGTCAAACGTGCGTCGACAGCGATGATCTTGCCGACCGCAAAGCCATCCGATGGGGCGGCACGGGTCACGGCGCCGGGGACGGCGCGGATGTACCGATCGAACACGTCCTGAGCATCCCGACCAAAGCCTGCGAAGATCAGGGCGGGGTCGAAGTAGATGTCACGCTTCTTGACCTTCGTCCAGTCGGCCGAGAAACGCAGACCTTTCAGGAAACCACCGGGCTCGAACACCGTCCCCAGCGAAACCGTGCGCGACGATTCGGGTTTGACGTCGGGATTTCCGCCGATGGCACCGGGAACCGTCAGGCCGAAGGGTCCGGGGGTGATACCGATCGCCTCGCGGCCGCGCGCCGTATCGACCAGGCTGATGAGGGTGTCGCCCCTAAGCGATGTCAGCTGGTTCAGCCGCGGGGGCAGGAACCCCGTCGTGTAGGATCCGCGGAACATCAGCGACTCGAACGGGAACCATCGGAAGCTCAGGCTGGGATCGATGCGCCCCCGGCTCGTTTCCTCAAAAGTTTCGACATCGGTCGACCCCGGACATTCGCCATAGGGATTGTCCAGCGACAGCGACGCCAGGTCCGGGAAGCAGGTGATTTGCGCACCGCCCGTTCCGGTATAACGCTCGCCGCGTCCCGACACGCGAAATTCGAGCAGGCGCATGAGCGGAATGTTATTGGCCCGACCGAACACCGGCAACACGACTTCGGCATAGTAGGACAGCATCTTCTGCGTCGATTCCGGCTGGAACGCAGTCATAACGAAGTTGCCGTTGAAGAAGGTGCCCCGGGTCGCGGCAATCCGGTCGGAATTATATTCGAAGTTGACCGTCACCTGCGGCTTCCCGCCGCCCAAAGTGATGGGGAGCGGGCCGGCGAAACGCAGCGACGGCGTGAAGGTCGTCGACTTGGCGGGCTCGTTGGCGCTGCCGAACGGCGTGGCGTCGTACGTGATCGTCAGCGGCCGGAGGTTGAGGTCGCGCAATACGTCCTGGGTGCCGTTGGCAAGCCCTCGCTCGATCGCGCTGTCCAGATAGGACGGCGTGATATCCCCGGTGAATTTCGACGTCGCATAGGGGACGTCCACCAGCGCCTGCCAGTCGAAGGGCAGTTTGACGATCGCGCCCGCGATGATCGATCGCTGCTCGTTGATCGACTGGACCCGGCTCTCGCGCGCGATCGGCGGCAGGGCGATCTGCAACGCGGTGGTGAACGGGTTGTTCGGCGCGTTCGCCGCCAGCGTGAGCGAGGTCGGACCGCTGGTGAAATTGGTATTGGATTCGCTGCGCGACGCACTGCCGCTGACATAGGCGGTCAGCCACGGGTTGAATTCGCGCCGAAGGGTCACCGTGCCGTTCAGCAGTTCCGAGCCGTACAGCATTCGCGCGCGGGTGCCGGGAACCGCCGTGGTGTTGCCACGCTCGAGATTGTACGACCCCACCGCGGCCACCAGCGGCGCGACGCCGTCGAGTGCGATGCCGCGAAAGCCGACCGGCACCGTCCCGATCGGCGACGACAGGATGGCACCGCCGAACTGCGGCTTCAGCTGCAACGGCCGCCCCCCTTGCGCACGATAGTTCACCGTGGTGCTGGGTGGGACGCTATCGAAGCCGCTGAGCAGATCGGGTCGTACGACGAGAACCTGTTCGCGCGACCTGCGTGCAAGGTCCTCGCGGTCGCCGTAGAGCAGGGGCAGCGATTTCTGCCAGCTGCCGGCGAAGGACAGGCGCGTACGGCCGTTCTCGAACGGGATCCCATAGGTCAGGTCGACCTGGCCCTCGCCCTTCTTGAAGTCATCGGTATTGTTGTAGCGCGCGGAAATGAGGCCGCCCGAAAAGTCGCGCTTCGTGATGATGTTCACCACGCCGCCCGACGCCCCCGAACCGTAAATGCCCGATGCCGACGATGCCAGCACCTCGATCCGTTCGATGGAGGCGAGCGGAATGCCCGTGATCTGCGCCTGTGCCAGAGCGCCGTTGCCCAGGTTGACGCCCGGCTGGCGTCGTCCGTCGACCAAGATCAGTGTGTCGCGCACGCCCAGCCCGCGCAGGTTGATGGCGCTAAGACCACGCCCCTGTTGCAGCCCGCCGGCCGAGCTGGCTTCGGGGGGCGCTTCGCTCAGCCCCGGCTCGGAATTGACGCTCAGCCGGTCGCGCAGGAAGGTTTCCAGGTTCGGGGCGCCGCTGCGGCGGATTTCCTCACCCGACAGGACGATGAACGGCTGGCTGTCGTCCTGCGACCGCTTGATGCCCGTGTTCAGCGTGAAGGCGCGCTGGCCGGTGACGAGGATGTCCGGTGTCGCGCCGGCGGCGCTGCCGGCGGCTGCCGTGCCGCCGTCGGCCGATCTCTCGCCCGCACGCTGAAGCGCGATGGCCCCATTTTCCACGACCGCGTCGAAACCCGTTCCGTCCAGCAGGCTGTTCAGCGCCGCCGCGGCGGTCATCCGCCCCTCGACACCCCTGGTCTCGATCGTCGCGACGTCTTCGGTCCGGAACACGATCGACCGGTCGCTTTGGCGCGCCCATTGGTTCAGCGCGCCGGCCAGCGGCCCTGCCGGAATGGCGAAATCATACTGCTTGTTCGTCGGGGTTGCGCGCGTGCGCGGCGCGGTCTGCGCATAGGCCGACGATACGCCCAGCGTGCCGATTGCCGCGCCCGACAGCGCGACGGCCAACGTCCGTTGATAAAGCTTCATTGCGTTCCCCCCCGGATACATCCGGCCCCCTCCCAACAGGTCCCGGTGTCGGTGGAGACAATCGGGGGTCACAAAGTCGTAACGTCGAAACGAAAGATTCTTTTGATGTTACAATGTACCACGAATGAAACATGCGCCGGAGGTCGCACCAACGACATCCGGCGCATGCAAAACAGGCACTTACGGTAGAGCGGTCGTCATTCGACCGGCTTGAACACGTCGTCCGCCTTCACCACCCGCACGGGCAGGCCGAGCGCGTCGAACTGCGGCCGGATCAGCGCAGCATTGCCGGTGACCGCCCACACCCATTTGGACGGATCGAGCTGGCTCTTCAGCGCGGCGTTGGCCTCATCGACCGTGACCGCCCGGATGCGCTTGCCGCTTTCCGATGCAAAGCTGCCCGGCTGGTTATATTTGTCCAGCCACTGCATCGTGTTCAGCACCATGTAGCGGTTCAGGCTGCGGTTGGACTGCTGCCCCAGGACGGCGGTTTGGACCGCGTCGAACTCCGCGGTCGTAATCGGCTCGTTGCCGACGATACGACGGATTTCCTTCGTCAGTTCGGCGATCGCCGGTCCGGCCTTGTCCTGCTGGACGGTCGTGTTGACCGTATAGCGCGAGCTATAGGGCCTGCGGTCGAAGCCGCCACTCGCACCATAGGCCCAATGCTTGTCCTCGCGCAGGTTCATGTTGATCCGCGACGTGAAGCCTTCGCCCAATACCCGCTCCCCAAGGGCGAGCGCCTCGATCGGGGGCTGGTCGTCGACGGTCACCCGCTGGCCGCCCTCGATCGTCGCCTGGACCGCACCGGGCAGATCGATCAGCACGATCTGCGGCGTGGCGGGTTGCGGCCGATATTCGACCTTGGGCAGCGGCGTCGGCGAGGTGGTCGACTTCCACGTTCCGATCGACGCGTTGAGCAGCGGCAGCAACTCGGCAAGCGGCTTGCCCGATGCAACGAACAGCTTCGCGCCCTCCGGTCGGACCCAACGCCGGTACGCCGCCAGCAGGGCGTTGCGGTCGGTCCGCCGGATACGAGCGGCATCCCCCTGCATCGCATCGCGATTGTACGGCGATCCAGCATCGATCAGCGGCAACAGCGTTTCGTTGATGAGCCGGTTGGCCGACACCTTCGCGCCCTTCAGCCCCTCGATGCTCTGGCGCTGCCACCGGTCGATCGGTTCTTGCGGAAAGGTCGGCGCGGTCACGATCGTCCGCAGCAGGTCGAGCGCCGGGACGAGATTGGCGTCCGGCGCATCGATACCGATCCCGGAATCGTCCTGGCCACCGCTCGCGCTCAACGACACGCCCAGCAGCCGCGTCCGTTCGCGGATCGCGCGTTCGTCCATATTGCCGAACCCGGTGCCCAGCATCGAATACATCGTCGACATGGTACCGGCCTCGTCCGCCGCTTCATGCAGCGATCCGCCCTGGATTTTGATGTTGACCGACGTGTACGGTATCGACTGCACTCGGGCGTATGTCACCGGCATGCCATTGGCGAGGGTCGCGTGCTCGATGGCCGGGAACGGGATGTCCTTTACCGGACCGACGGCGGGGAGCGGCCCGCGATTGCCGGTGGCGACCGGCTGGGCCGCCGGCGTGGCGGCGGGGGCGGGCTTCGGGGCCTGGGGCGTCGTCTGCTGGGCGACGGGCGTGCCATCGATGCCCGCGTCCTCCGGCAGGGTCACGCGCGGGCCCGGCGATACCACGAGCTCCCACCGAGGCTTGTCCAGCCACCGCTTCGACGCGGCCCGCACGGCCGCCGGCGTCAGGTCGGCGTAGAAGCGCAGGTTCCGCTTGAACGCCAGCGGGTCGCCATACGCCGACAGCGTCTCGCCCATCTGCTCGCCGCGGCTCGTACTGGTCTCCAGGCCGCGGACGGTGCCATAGCTGTGCCCGGCGACCCATTCCAGCAGCCCCTGCTCGGTCGGCCCGTCCTTCAGGAATTTGGCGAATTCGCGGTCGAGCGCGGCGGCGGCGACCTTGGGATCGACGCCCTCGCGGACCCAGCCGGTGATGGCAAAGGTGCCGCCGTGCATCAGCGTGCTGTTCGCGACCTGGACACTGTCGAACAGCTTCTCGTCGAGCACCAGATGCTTGTAGAACGGCGTCTCGATCGACCCCGTCAGCCCGATGGTCGCACCGTCGAGTGCCAGCGCATCGTCCGAATAGGTGCCCGGCACGCGCCATTGCCTGACGATCATCGTCCGGTTGATCGGTGCGGTCACGGTCTGCTTGATCGTCTTGGTCAGCGGCGTCGCCTCGACGGTCGGGCGCACGTTGCGGGGCCCGGCGGGGATGTCGCCGAAATACTTCGTCACGAGCTGCTTCGCCGTCGCCACATCGATATTGCCGGCCAGCATCAACGTCGCGTTGTTCGGCCCGTAATGCGCCTTGAAGAACGCGCCGACATCGTCGAGCGTCGCCGCATTCAGGTCCTTCATCGATCCGATGATCGAATGGTCATACGGGTGTTCCGACGGGAACATCACCAGCCGCGCCATGTCCGGCACGATGCTGCTCGGGCTATTGGCGCCCTGGCGCTTCTCGTTCTGGACGACGCCGCGCTGCTCGTCGAGCGTCGCCTGGTTGAGCGCGCCCAGCAGGTGCCCCATGCGGTCGCTTTCCATGAACAGCGCACGGTCGAGCGCGGGGGCGGGCACGACCTGGTAATAGTTCGTACGGTCCGAACTGGTCGATCCGTTGACCTGCGCGCCGATCGACGCCAGCGGCGCCATATAGTCGCCGGGCACGTTCTCGGAGCCGTTGAACATCAGATGTTCGAACAGGTGGGCGAACCCGCTGCGTCCCACCGGTTCATGCTTCGAACCCACGTCGTACCAGATGCCGACATAGACGTCGGGCGCCGTCGCGTCGGTGTGGACGAGGACGCGCAACCCGTTGGGCAGCGTGAATTCCTGATAGGCGATGTTGATGTTGTCGATCATCTGGCGGATCGACGTGCGCGCCTGCGCCAGTTCCGCCGGGGTCATTCCCCCTTTGGGCGCGGTGGCCACGGTCTGGGTCGCCGCCCCGGCTGCCGCGGCGCCGGCCGGCAGTCCCTGCGCCAACATCGGCAAGGCGGCACAGGTCAACAGAACATGACGTAGTCGCATGAAAATACGCTCCGGGTGCGGCGCTATGGGGACCGTGGCGCGACACGCGGCCCCGCGACCGTTCCGGTCCCTCCCCGCGGCCACGCAACCCGGCCGAACGCAGGTGTCCCACCCCGACACCGATCGCTCGAAGGTTAAGGACAGGCGAGCGACCGAAATCCGTAACATGTTCCGGCATATTAATATCGCGCCCGCCGCTGGCGCTGCCGGCTGCTCCAGTGCCGAGGCCGATCGACATCCGATCCTAACGGTGCGCCAAGAACGCCCCCCGGCATGTCACATTCTGCAATTTGCCTGAGGCGCAGGTGCTGTTCGTCAACCAGCGAACAGGCAGTCCGGCTGCCGGTGTGCTTACCGGTAAAGGATCACCGCATCACCGTCCTCGCGCACACGCACACGATATGCCGCACGCAACAATTTGACAAAGGCTTCGCTATCGTGAGTCTTGAACGCGCCCCCAAGCCGAACATTTGCCAGCTCACGATCCTCGATGACTATCATGTGCTTCGAATAACGGTTGAAATCCGTGACGATGTCCGAAAGTGGCTTGTCGTCAAATACGATCATCTGCTCTCGCCACGCCATCAACGCTGCAACCTTGTCCGATCCCGTCGTCGATATCAGCGTTGAGCGCGGTTCGATGATCGCGACATTACCCGCGGAGACAATCGCGACCTTCGGCACGCTTGCTGATGCCTGTGCGTCATCGACCCGGACACGGCCTGATATCACGGCGACCGTAACCCGGTCTTTTTCCCGCCGAACCGAGAAACGGGTGCCCAGCACCGTGATCGTACGCACTCCGGCATGCACGACGAACTTGCGGTCGGGACGATGAGCGACGTCAAAATAGGCCTCACCCTCATCCAGCCAAACCTCGCGCGCATCCGGCGTGGTGCCGGCGCGGATCGCGGTCGCGGTGTTCATCTGGACGCGGCTGCCGTCGGCGAGCCTCAGGACACGGTTGCCTCCGGTGGGTGTGCGATAGGCAGCAACCCGGTCGCCTGGCCGGATCGACAGCTGCGTCGTCAGAACGATAACGGCCACCGATGCCAGCGCTGCCACAGCAATCGCTGCAAGCCGCCTACGAGGTATCGATTGCGACGGTAATCGAAGCCGGCGACGCGGTCGGACCTCGCTGGCTGGTTCGCGTCCAACGGCAACGATGCGATCGGCTGCACGCCAGCCATGTTCCAACCGCCAAAACGCCGCCTTGTGAGCCATCGACTGATTGAGCCAGGCCTGCAGCATGGCATCATCGTCCTTGCTCCACTGCGGCTCTTCGCGCCGGACAAGCCACAGCGCCGCAGCGTCGGCGGTCACATCCGCCGACGGGGTCGCAGCGTTCCTCATCGCCGCTCTTCCTGTTTTCTTCGCGCAGGAGGAGTCCGCTTGATCCGACCGCTGCCCCCGACCATTGCGTCAGCCATCGCTCGCAGCCCGAGGACGAGTTGCCGTTCGATCGTGTCGATGCCGACGCCCATTCGCTCTGCCGCCTCGCGCATCGACAATCCTTCGATCTTGCGCAATTGAACAACCTGTCGGCAGCGGGGCGGTAATGCAGCCAGCCCTTCGCCCGCACGACGCAGCGCCTCGCGCGCGTCGATGTGCCGTTCGGTGGCCAGCAGGTCGACGGTATGATCGGCCGCCTCTACCTCCGCCATCTGTTCAAACGACACGATCCGGGCGCGCTTCGCTCGATTGATAAGAAGGTTTCTTGCGATTGTAAACACATAGGCCGAGGTATGACGCGGCAGCGTATCGCTCGCGCCGACCAGCGCGGCTTCGTACACATCTTGTCGAAGGTCGACGATATCGGCCTCGACGCGCCAGTTCCGACGCAGGTAGCGCGTGAGCGGTGCTTCCAGTGGAAGCACCTCATCCACAAACCATCGCTGTAATCGCGCGTCCTGCGTCATTCGCCCCATTTTCAAACTGAAAAGATTAGTCCCCGCTCGTGAGACAATCGGCGGAGACGAATCCGTATCACGGACCTGCGGAAATTATTTTACCCCAGCTGTCGGCTGGTTCGCGTCAGGGCGTGGTTGCCCTCACCGGCACCCATCCCTCGCGGCCGTAACGCTTTGCGCGACAACGGTAACCGTTCGATCATAGCATCCGGCGACGCTGTCGGAGATGTGGATGGAAACGGTCGATTGCACCATTTCCGGATAAAGTGTCGTCTTCTCGTCCGGCAGTGTACGTGGGGATACCGTCTGACGGACGACCCTGCGGCGGGTCCCGGTCGCATCGGTTATCGTTTCGTCGCGGATCAGGCTTTGATCGAGATCGCTGAAGGTGCGGCGGGTCGACGTCGGATCCGTTGCCACGCCCCATTCCAGCGGGAACTGCTCGACGCGTCGTTCACGGCGATCACGCCCGCCCCCGGAAATGAGGGTGCGCGTATCGACGTGCGTCAGCAACCGCGTATCCGCTTCGTTGCCTTGCTGCGTGCGGCGGACGGTCGAGCGCATCGCCTGGTCGATCCGTGTCGTCACCCGCCCGTGCGATCCATTCACATAGCCGGCGACTCCACCACGACGCCTCGCGACGATGTCGACCGGTACGCCCTTCACACCGGGCAGGGTTATCTTGCCGGTCACGGTCAGCATCGCGGGCTTGAGCGTGTTGCGGAGGATGCCGCCGGTGACCACCGCGCGCCCGGCGTCGCGCCAGGCGAGCAACGTCGCCGTGGTTGCCATATAGTCCCCGGCGCCCCGAACCGACACCGCGATGCGGTGGGGCTGTCCGTCATTCATCTGCGCGGCAAACGGGGTAAGGTCGACGCGATAAGGTTGCAGGTCGAGCGTGCCGATGCCCGGTATCAACGTCCAGTTCCACGCCCCCATCCCCCCGGTGAAGACCCAGGGATAGACGGGCGCGAACCCGGCCAGAATCCCGTCGATACGCACTTCGCTCTCGCGGAACGGATAACCGCAGCTATCCTGCGACTGGACCTCGGGCGGCAGCACCGTGTTCGGCACACAGTGCTGCCACATCTCGTCGCTCTTTTGCGGCATGGTCAGGACGTCGATCGCCATTCGCTCGACGTTGCGGGGCCAGGTCACAATACGCTCGATCATGGGTGCCGCGCGGGATATCTCGACCGGCTTCGGCGCGATTGGCGTCACGATATCGGGAAAGCGTGGTGCAGGGTTCGCACTGTCCGCCGCATAGAAAATCAGTCGCGCGCGCCAATGAAAGCGACTGTCGTGCACGGCGTCCGGGTAGTTTTCCAACGTCGCAGACCCGCGCGCTGCACTTGCAAAGAGCGTCGAATAATCCGTGACATCACGTTCGACGTGCCAGCGCAGCGACAGGTTCTTGCGCGGCTCCATCGTAGTGCCGGTGTACAGGTTGACTCCGCCGAGTTCCAACCGAGCAGAACGGTCATATTGTATGCCGGCGCTCACATCCAGATCATTCTCCAGAACCACCCGCGCCCATGGTCCAGGACAGTCAGCTGATGGCTGAAAGGAAATTGCGTGCGGGACTGCGCCGGTAAATTCCCGCCTCGAAAACAATTCGACCACACACGACCGGGTATTCGGTCGGGGAACGAGAGGCTCGACCGATATGGCAGCATTCGCATTTCCCACCGCAGGAAGTGTGGGCGGCACAATCGGCGTGCCCGGTGCGACCCACTGCTCAGTGGCAAACATTGGAGATGCGGTCAAAAGCATCGTCATGAAAAACTGCGCTAAGTTCAAGATATACCTCGACTTCTTGGCGTAACTATCCCCCAACAAGGTGCGAGACGCCCAAGTAGAACCAATGCTATTTTATGAAGTTATACAACACAACTGACAAAGGTGACGTTGAGCATCAATCAACCAGCAGCCATGCCACGACTGATTTATCAGTCCCGAGACATGCGGCACAGCAAGTTCAAGCAACATGGATAATGGACGAATTGCTAATCAGGCTGGACCTGCGCATTGCGCGCAGTAGGCGCGGTTAAAGCGTGGATGAGTTGCCGAACCGCGGCGAGCCGCTTAGGTGTGGCGGCAGAGACACCGATCCATCGGCACAACCAGCGCCGGGGCACAGGTAGCTATGCTGCAAAAGCGCAGGGCGCCAGATCGAGGCGTATGCACACACGATCCAGGCGTGACGGGACATCACGCTAGACAAGTTGCAACGCGACCCAGGTCAGGTGAGCGTGGCGATCTCGACATTACACCGCCGCTTCGCCCAGCACCGGATCACGCAATCGGGCAGGACCGTGCCAGCGTCCTGAGTCGGCGCGAGGCATGGTTCGCGGGTCAGTTCGACCTCGCCCCTGCGGGATCGATGTTCATCGACGAAACCCCGACGGCAACCAAGATACCCGCAGCCACGGCCGCTGCCGACGAGGCAAGCGGTTGCGGATAGGCTACCCGCAAGTCGCCACAAGACGACCACGCTGGCGGCGAAGCTGCGCAAGACCGGCATGTTCGCGCCCGATGGTACTCGACGGACCGATCAATGGCGGCTCGTTCGAAGCCTATGTCGACGGGATGCGCCTGCCCGACCTCACGCGCGGCGACGTGGTCATCACAATCAATCTGTCGAGCTACAAACGCCCCGACGCCCGCCTCATGTTCCCCCGCCCTACAAACCCCGACTTCAACCCGATCAAGAAGCCCTTCGCCCGCCTCAAGGCCATTCTCCGCAAGGCCGAAGAGTGTCGCTAGCCAGGCTATGCTGCCTCAACCGTAAAATAGTCCGCATCTTCCACCCGGAGAATTGCGCCAACTACTTCAATCCCTGCGGCTACCCGAACGGAAAGGAACACGTCCAATCTCGTT
>NZ_JALNUQ010000074.1:0-13205 GCF_026540875.1 Sphingomonas sp. GM_Shp_2 | reverse complement strand
GATGTGGCTGTTGCGGGGGGCGATGCGGCGTACGCGGCTGCGGCCGAGGCGGGTGCTCAGCCGGTCGACCAGCGCCGCCACCTCGCCGGCCTGCACCGCACCGCCCTCCAGCCGTAACTGACTGGCATCCAGGCGTTCTGCGAGCGCGACGTCGAGCTGGATCAGGTCATAGCCGAAGCCGGGATCGAGCGGATCGGCGAGCGCATCGATCCGCTCGCGAAACAGGCGGAGCAGCAGTGCCGGGTCGCGTGTCGGGTGCCCCGTTTCGATGCGCAGCCGTTGCACCTGCCCATCGGCGCGGAACAGCCGCACCTCCCACCGGCGGCCGCCCTGGTGGCGTTCCTCCAGATAACGGCCCGCCTCCGCCACAAGGTCGCCGATCACGCTCAGCACATCCTCGGTCCGGGCGATCGGTTCGGCAAAGCGGTGTTCGACCTTGATGGGGGCGACGGTCCGGCGGACGGTGAGCGGGCTCTCCGCCTCGCCCGCCAGCCGGCGGATCGCGGTCGCCGCATCCGCCCCGAAGCGCGCGGCGATGGCGGACAGCGGGCGCGCCATGACGTCACCGACCAGCTTCAGCCCGGCCGCGACCAGCGCCGCAGTCGCATCGTCATCCAGTTCGAGCGCGGCGACGGGCAGGCGGCGGATCGCGCGCGCCTCGTCCGGCGCCGGACCGCCGGCATGGCGGGCGAGTGCGCGTGCCGCCTCCGGCGTGTCACCGAATGCGTGGCGCACCAGGATGCCGCGACGGGCCATCCGCTCCTCCACATCCAGTGCAAGCCGCCGCTCGCCCTCAAAGGCGTGGGTGCAGCCGGCGATGTCGAGGATCAGCCCATGCGGCGGGTCGAGCGCGATCGACGGCGTGTAGCGCGCGCAACCGTCCGCCAGCCGCTCCAGCCATTCGAGATCGGCATGCGGGTCGTGGGGAAACACCTCCAGCTCGGGCACACGGGCGCGGGCATCGGCCAGCGTCAGTCCGGGACGCAGCCCCAGCGACGTGGCGGTGCGATCCAGCGCGGCGAGGCGCACGGCATTGCCCAGCGTTTCCACAAAGGCGACGGGTGCCTCATCGCGGCCGACGAACAGGTGCGGGCGGCATCCGCGCAGCCGCTCGATCGACACCCAGGGGAAGTGAAGCGCCAGATAGCGGCGCGGGATCGAAGCTTTGCGTGTCACGGTTCCACTCCACGCGCCAGCGGGTGCCGGCAGGCCCCCGACGTCGGCGCAGCAATTCCACATCGAAAGCGGGGGCGCCGGGGGCGTCCGCCTCCAGCCGGGCGGACAGGGCCGGCGTCACCCCCCAGCGCGTCGCCGCGGCGGTGGGGCTGGGTTCGGCATCGACGCGCAGGGCCAGGATGGTGACGCCCGACACTTCGGCCGCCAGCATCAACCGGCGCGTCGCGGTCAGGTCGTATCCGGGCATCCGGCCCCGGCCTTCCACGATCAGCGTCGCGAGGCCGGGGCAGCGCGCGGCATCGGCGGCGGCGCGGAGCAAGGCCGCATCGTCCTCCACCACCGCCAGCACCAGCGCGGCAGGGTTCAGCCCCATCTCGATCAGCCCGGGTCCGTGCAGCCGCCCGGCGGCACGCTCCGTATCCTGGTTGCGCAACCACAGCAGCGGCGTGCCGCGCGCCGCCAGGGTCAGCGCAACCGCAAAGCCCGCCGCGCAGGCCCCGTCGGCGTCGTCGACGGCAAAGATTTCATGCAGCTGGCCCTTTGCCAGCCCGTCCGCCAGCCAGGCATCCGGCGCCTCGGCCTCCGCCGCCTCATGGGAAGAGGCGTTGGCCAGTTGCCGCAGATGGGCGATAAGGGCGGCGGAGTCGGTCACGTATGTTCTTGTAATGTTCTATTGATCCATTCGCCAAGCCACAAAAGTTCAACAATGGGGTTGCCACACTCAAAACCCACGGCTAATAGCCCGCCCACCCCACCGGAACATCGCCGGTCGGAACGCCAGAGCGGGCGTAGCTCAGGGGTAGAGCACAACCTTGCCAAGGTTGGGGTCGAGGGTTCGAATCCCTTCGCCCGCTCCAGTTCGCTGCCATGAAGCAGCGAAGCAGCCTTACCGAACAGCAACGAACACAGACGGCGTCACAGCGTGGCGACCGATAGTCTTGCTTTGCCATGTCGCAGAGTTTCCTCGGAAATTTCATGAAGACGGGCGCGGTCGCCGCAGTCTTTCGGAGCCGTTTTCTGCGTATTCGTCGTCATGACCCGGCTGCGCGCCAGCCCAAGGGTTCAACGCGCGTGGATAAGTCGGTACACAGGGATCATCATATGCGGGGAGGCTTTGATGAACACTGCGGTTGCACCCACGGCGACACGGATGAAATCCTATCCTGACGCCCTGGCATGCGTCGAACAGACCGAAAAGATCAGCAAGCTGGTACCGCTGGCCATCCTGGGGGTGCTGGTCGGCCTGCCGATGCTGTCGTCGCTGTTGAGCTTCAGGCTGGGTGAGGCGCTCTTCAGCGGGATCATCATGTTCCTGATCGCAGGCGTGGTCATCAAGATCGTCGACGCGGTGATTCTCTCCTCGATGCGCGCGGTGCGCTATCGCGGCGTCGCCAACCGGCTCGCCGCCGCGGTGCAGGCGGTGCCGACCGCCGTGTCGCAGTGGCGATCCTGGTGGCAAGGGGCGCCGGGTGCGCTGGCGGTGACGCAGCGCGGCGACCTGGTGGTGATCGACCGGTCGACCAATTACGAGGAATTGTGGCTGCACCCGTCGCAGATCTCGAACGTCAGCGTCGAGCGTGAGGCGACCCAGATCACCAATACGCGCCATGGCGGGCGCTTCACATTGGGGGGTGCATCGAGCAGCGGGCTGTTCGGTGGCTATACCTTTGGCGGGCGATCGCGTTCGACCACGCACACCGTGGAGACTGCGTTTCTGGAAATCCGCTACCAGTTGGAGCGCAACGGCATGACCTACACGACGGTCATCCCGTTCGGCGACGACCGCCGCGGGGCGGATGCACTATGTGCCACGATCAGCCGTCTGGAGCATGACGCGGGCTGATCCACCGGCTCGTCGGCGTCTGCGATAGATCGTTGCTCCCCCGCGTCCCCGTCCCCGCCCTTGCGGGGAACAGGGACGCGGCCGGCTTCAGCGGCCCAGCAGGACGCGGGCCTGGCCGGCGATCTGGGCGAGCATCGCCGCATTGGGCTGGGCAGCGTTGCGGGCGCGGTCGATCACCGCCTTGAACTGGCCGACGCGGCTGGCACGGGCGGCCAGCCACTGTTCCACCGCCGCCTCCGGATCGATGCCGGCATGGCGGCCGAGGAATTCCAGCCGGAGTTGCTGGAAATCGCGGGCCAGACCGGCGATCAGCAGGCGCTCCCACGGATCGCTGGGGGTGATACGCGCGGCATTGGCCTGCGCCCAGTCCAGACCCAATGCCTGGCCGAGACGGGTGAAGGCGCGGGCCAGCACCACCTCGTCCAGCGACAGGCGACGACCGAGATCGGCTAGGCCAACCGCACCGTCCAGCTCGAACAGACGAACGACCTTGCGGACAAGCGCCGTCGGTGCGCCCTTGGCCTCCAGCTCGTTTGCAATGCGGCTGCTCTGCGCCCGCGCCTCCTCCAGCAACAGGCTGGGTGTCTGCGTGTCGAGATGCGCAAGACCCTGCGCCAGCCGGTCGAGTGCCGCGCCGGGGGTGGTACCCGCCGGCGTGACGCGCAGCAGGTCGGCGATCTGCGAGCGAGTGACGAAGGCGATCTCCTCAAACAGCGCGATTCGCGCCGCCTCCGGCATCGCGGTCGCCTCTACCTCCGCCCAGAGCGTCGGCAGATCGAACAGACGCTCGGCCACCACGAACATCGCCGCGATGTCCGCCATGCCGGCCCCTTCTTCCTCCGCGATTTCGAAGGGGAAGAGGATGCCGAGGCGGTTGACGATGCGGTTGGCGAGCTTGGTGGCGACGATCTCGCCGCGCAGGCGGTGCGCGTCGATGGCGTCGGCGAAGCGCGCGCGCATGGCGGGGGGGAAGGCGGCGTAGAGGTCGGGGGCGAGGTCGGGCTCGGTGCCGAGCTTTGCGGTCTCGATCGCGTCCTGCAGCGTCAGCTTGGCGGTGGCGAGCAGCACGGCAAGCTCGGGGCGCGACAGGCCATGCCCGTCCTGCCCACGGCGCAGCAGGATGTCGGGCGCGTCCAGCCCCTCCACCACGCGGTCGAGACGGCCCGATTGTTCGAACATCTCGATCAGGCGGACATAGCTGGGCATCGCGGCGGCGCCGTCCGCCTCCGCGATCGACAGGGCCAGCGTCTGGAGGCGGTTATCCTCCAGCACCAGATGCGCGACATCGTCCGTCATCTCGGCGAGCAGGACGTTGCGATCCGCCTCGGCAAGCCGCCCCTCGATCAGCTCGCGGTTGAGCGCGATCTTGATGTTCACCTCGTTATCCGAGCAATCGACACCGGCCGAATTGTCGATGAAGTCGGTGTTGATGCGCCCGCCGATGCCGGCAAAAGCGATGCGGGCCGCCTGGGTGACGCCCAGATTGGCGCCCTCGCCGATCGCGGTGACGCGCAGTTGTTCGGCATCGACGCGCAGCCGGTCGTTGGCGGGGTCGCCGACCGCGGCGTTGTTTTCCGACGCGGCCTTAACATAGGTGCCGATGCCGCCGAACCAGAGCAGGTCGGCGGGTGCCTTCAGGATCGCGGAGATCAGCGCGGTGGGCTCCATCGCCTCTGCGGTGATCCCGAGCACGGCGCGCGCCTGGGGCGAGAGGGGAATGCGCTTGTCGGTGCGGGCGAAGACGCCGCCGCCTTCCGAGATCAGCGAGGCATCGTAATCGGCCCAGCTGGAGCGGGGCAGGGCGAACATGCGCGCGCGCTCCTCCCAACTGGTCGCAGGGTCGGGCGTCGGATCGATGAAGATGTGGCGATGGTCGAAGGCGGCGACCAGCTTGATCGCCCTGGACAGCAGCATGCCGTTGCCGAACACGTCGCCCGACATGTCGCCGCAGCCGACCACGGTGACGGGATCGACCTGAACATCCACCCCGCGCTCGGCGAAATGGCGCTGCACCGAGACCCAGCCACCCTTGGCGGTGATGCCCATCGCCTTGTGATCATATCCCTGGCTGCCGCCGGATGCGAAGGCATCGCCCAGCCAGAAGCCGCGTTCGATCGCGATGGCGTTGGCCACGTCGGAGAAGGTGGCGGTACCCTTGTCGGCCGCGACGACGAAATACGGGTCCTCGCCGTCCAGGATGCGGACCGATTCGGGATGGACCACCGCGCCGTCGACGATGTTGTCGGTGATCGACAGCAGCGAGCGGATGAAGATGCGGTAGCTTTCCTTGCCCTCCGCGAACCAGGCGTCGCGGTCGATCGCGGGGGAGGGAAGCTGCTTGGGATAGAAGCCGCCCTTGGCGCCGGTGGGCACGATCACCGCGTTCTTCACACGCTGCGCCTTCATCAGGCCCAGGATTTCGGTGCGGAAGTCGTCCCGCCGGTCGGACCAGCGCAGGCCGCCGCGCGCGACGGGGCCGGCGCGCAGGTGGATGCCCTCGACACGGGGGGAATAGACCCAGATCTCGCGCCACGGCAGCGGTGCGGGCAGGCCGGGGATGGCGTGGCTGTCCAGCTTGAAGGCCAGCGCCTCCGCCGCGGCAGGGGCAAAGGCGTTGGTGCGCAGCGTGGCGGCGATCAGGTCGCGGATGCTGCGCAGGATACGGTCGTCGTCGATCGCGGACACAGCATCCAGCCCGCGCTCGATCGCGGCATCGGCCTCGGCCAGATCGCCGCCGCCGGCGGGGTCATGCGCGGCGGTGAAGCGATCGACCAGCGCGGCGGCGAGTGCGGGCGCACGGCGCAGCGCATCGACCACGGTGGCCAGGCCATAGGTGAGCCCGGCCTGGCGCAGATAGCGGAACCAGGCGCGGAACAGCACCACCGCACGCGGCGACAGGCCGACATCGACGATCAGGCGGTTGAACGCGTCGTTCTCCGCCTTGCCCTCCAGCACCGCGGCGATCGCGCCTTCCAGCATGGCGGCGTCGTTCGGGTCGGCACCGGCATCCGACTCGACCACGAAGTCGTGCACAAAGGCGTCGGTCTCGTCCTCCAGCCGGGTGGGCAGTTCGCCGATGACGCGGAAGCCGAAATTCTCCAGCACCGGCACCGCATCGGACAGGGCAAGGGCGCCGCCCAGCTTGTAGATCTTGAATTGCCGCTCGGCGCCGGGTGCAGCGGGGAACAGGCGGACCGAGCGGTCGGCCGGGCTTTCCAGCGCGCTGAGGCGCAGAATGTCGGCGGCGGCCTCCGCCGGGCTGCTGACGTTGCGGTAGTTGGCGGAGAAGGTGTCCGCCCAGCGCAAGGCCAGACGTGCGGCACGGGGCGCGGGCAATTGCTCGGCCAGCGCCGCCTCGACATCGGGCACCCAGCCGCGGACCATGCGGCGCAGCCGGTCGGCGAGCGGCTCGATATCGGGCAGGCGGCCCTCGCCCCGCAGGTCGATGGTGTAGCGGAGCAGCGCGACGACGCCGTCCTCCAGCGCGATCGACCAGTTGAGGACGCGGCCCTGCGCCGCCTCCGCCAGCATCTCGCCGATCGCGACGCGGCGGCCGGTGGTCAGGTCGTCACGCGGCAGCCAGACGAAACCGAACAGATGCCGGCCGAGCGCGGAGCGGACGAGCACCAGCGCGGGGCGCGGCCGATCGGCCAGCGACATCGCGGTCAGCGCCAGTTCCTCCAGCGCATCCGGCTGGAACGCGGCGATCAGGTCGTGCGGCAACACGGTGAGGGCATGCGCCAGCGCCTTGCCGGTATGGCCGCGCGGGTCGAACCCGAACTTGGCCTCCAGCGCCGCCATGCGGGTGCGCAGCATCGGCACGTCCTTGGGCGGGGTGGCAAGCGCGGCGGAGGTCCACAAACCGGCATGGATCGACAGGCCGGTGATCGCGCCATTCTCGCGAATCGGCACCACCACCAGGTCCAGCGGCACGGCACGGTGAACGGCGGCTATCGCGTTGGACTTCAGCAGCAGGGGCGCTTCGCCGCCACCCGCGAACCATTGCAGCGCGAGTTGGCGGGAGCTGTCCGCCAGGATCGGCACGCTGCGCTCCAGCGTGGCGATGCCCAGCGCTTCGCCGGGGCGGCCATCGGCGAACCAGCGTTCGTGGCCGAGCAGCGTCAGCTTGCCATCGATGAACCAGCGGAGCAGGGCGGGCCCCTCGCCACCGGCACCCTCCGCTTCCAACCGGTCGGCATCGGCGGTGACGGCGGCCTGCATCGCACGCCAGTCGGTCACCGCCGCGCGGACATCGGCCAGCACCGCATACAGATCGTCGACCAGTCCGCGGCGGTCGCGGGCATCGGCCCGCTCCATTTCCAGATAGATCATCGATTCGGGCGTGGCACCGGCCTTGTCGGCGCCGATATCGGTCAACTGGCCTTGCGCGTCGCGGGTGACGGGGACGATCGGATGGATGACACGGTCGATCGCCAGATCCTGCGCGCCGATCGCGGCGGCGACCGAGTCGACCAGAAAGGGCATGTCGTCGTTGATGACGGCCAGGCGCATGTGGCGATGCGTGTCGTCGCCGGCGATCACCTCCAGCGCGATGGCCGGGCAGCCGGGTTTGCGCGTTGCCGCCGCGGCGGCAATGAAGGCAGCGGCATTCGCCACCTCATCGGGCCCAAAGCCCTGAAGTTCTCCGGGAAGCGCGCCACGCGTCAGGTGGGGGGCGAGGCGGGCAGCGATCGCTGCGGCGAGCGGTTGCGACGGGTTCGATGCCATGGTGGCAAGCCCTACGCGTCCGCTACCCGGCACTCAAGGCTTGCGGCAGTGCGAAAAGATGTTGCGCCGCAGCGTAATAATCAGTCTGCCGCTCGCAATACACGGTCCGCCAGTGCCTCGTCATCCTGTACCGATCCGACGATCTCCAGCATGCCGTCCGCCCCGACCCGTGCAACCAGGATGACGGTGTCGCCGGGCATCGCCACCGCGCCGCCATCGAGCGCGGCGCGGCCGATGACGGGGCGTTCGGTAACGGGGCGCGGGGCGGGGCCGGATGCCTTTGCCCCCCGCATCTCGCGTTCCGCCGCGACGATCGCCTTCACCCCGCCGGCCAGTTCGGTCAGGAAGGCGGGAAGGGCGCCCGCGGGCACCGCATGGCGGCGGGCATGTTGCAGAACCGCGGCAAACTCGGCGAGGCGCGTCTTGTCGTAATCGGCGCCGAAGACCAGCTTCACGATCGGGGTCATCGGCGCGCGCGCCTGTACGGTCAGCCCGGCATCGGCGAGCAGCCCGGCATAACCCTCGGGGTCGATTTCCGTCGACAGGCCGAAATCATGCGCGCGGCCAAGCGCACGGTAGAGGGCGGCGCGGCTGCGCGTGTCGGCGGCGCGGACCGCCGCGGCGCTTTCGCGCGCCAGGGTCAACTGGTTGCCCAGCGGCCCGGTCAGCGGCTCGACCGGCTCGGCCGCCGGATCGCCGGGGACGATGGGCTCGATCGCGCCGCTGGGCCCATCCGCCCACACCGTTGCCGCGACGCTGGGCGTGGCGGGGGCGGCGTGCATCGCGGCGGCCAGTGCCGAATCCAGCGTCGCCTGGACGAACGGATCGGCCACTTCCTTCCAGTTGATCACGCCGTAGATGAAGTCGATCGTCGTTCCGTCCGACGAGAAGGGCATCAGGATGCCCCGGTACATGGTGGTGTGGCCGCGCGTGTTGGTAAACTCTGCCTCGAACCCGATCGGCGCCTGATTGGCGATGATCTGCAGATAATGGTCGGTCAGGCGCGACAACAGCGAACGGGCCGGCACCTCCGCCACGCGCCGCGGCGTGACCTCCAGGCCACATTCCTCGCGCAGGGCGCGGCCGATAAAGGCGATGTGGGGATCCTCCACCGCCTGGGTGAAGTCCAGCAGCACCGAATGGGCGCTGAAATCGGCGATGGCCGCGGGATTGAGATCCTCGATCGAGGGATAGGCGCGGCCGCGGAGCAGCGACACCCATTGATTATAGGCGCGAACGTGCATCCGGCGCTCATCGCCGCCCAGATCGAACATGACGTCGTCGACGGCGCCTTCGCACGCCTCTGCCACGGCAGGATCGTTCAGTTCGGGCCCGGCGGTCATGATGGTACGAATCCCCTTCAGCGTGCAGCGCCCTTGTGCACCCGGCGTGGTAAACGATGCGTGAAGACCAAAGCCGCTTGTCAGCCGCGATCCGGCCTGTTAAGCGCCGCCTCCTCGACCGGATACCAGCCGGTCGCGATTGCATGGGCCGCTTTAGCTCAGCTGGTAGAGCATCGCATTCGTAATGCGGGGGTCACAGGTTCGAGTCCTGTAAGCGGCACCATCCAAAATCATGACATCGCAAAATCAGGTGATCGCTGCCGCGAGGACAGCGTCGTGGTCCGGCGTGTGGCTTACCGGCTGGTGGGTCGTGGTATCGTGGCGGCACGGACCGTGATCCGTGCCGCCAACGGGGTCAGAAGCGGATACGCATCGCGCCGCGGTAGGATTGATTGCGAACATCGTCGCGGCCGATCGTCGTATCGGCGCCCAAGCTGAACTCGACGGGACCGCTGGCATAGGCGACGCCCGCACCGATCTCGGCCCAGTCATGGTCCTGCCCGGCCACCAGGAAGGACGCGGTTGCGCCCGTGCCGCCCGCCAGTGTCGCCGTCACCACGCCCGGCCGATCCTCGAAATCGTGGACGTAATAGGCGGTGGCGAACGGGCGGAAGCCGCGCGAGTCGCCGTCGATCTGAAGCCCGGCGCGGCCCTGCAGGCTGGCGAAGCGGTCCTGGCGGAACAGCAGGGCTGGCCCGCCGCCGCGCTCACCGGTGGGGGTGAAGTCGATGCGGCTGGCGCGCAGGGCGAGGCGGGGGCTGAGGTGGAGGCTGTCGCTGCCGAAGGCGTAGCTGCCGCCGACCTCGGTGGAGAGCGCGAGCGCGTTGTCGCGCGTGGCGAGGTCGAAGGTGGTGCCGATCAGCGTGCCGGTACGCCGCGTGCGTGCCTGGAACACGCCCGCGCTGAACTGCGCATCCAGCATCGGTCCGCCGACCGCGCCCAGCTTGCCGTACAGCGTGCCTTGGATCAGCTCGCCACTGGCCGAACGCGCCATCAGCCGGCGGCTGTCGAGATCGGTGTAGGACAGGCTGAAGCCGAGCGTGCCCTGCTCGCCCGCCTCGCCCTCCAGACCGGCGGCGATGTACATGCCGTCGAACCGTTCACGGGCATCGCCGAAGCTGGTCGCGGGCATGGCGGCGTTGGAGCCGTTGATGTAGCCGCCCGCCAGATAGGCCGACATGGTGTCGGGCAGCGCGCCCTCGCGCACCGTCGTCAACCCGGCATCGCTGACCATCTGCTGCTGGCCGGGCATGGTGATCGCGTTCGCCGCGACCTCGACGGGACGACCGATCATCGACACGGTGCCGCCGCCGCCCGAGCCGGGCCGCAACGCGGCCAGACGGTCGCGATAGAAGCGCGCCATATGGTCGATCGCGGCGGTGCCCAGCGCCCGCTTCGTGGTTTCGGTGCGCGGGGCCAGACCCTCCAGGCTGGTGCGGATCGTCGTGGCGTTCTGCACGTCGAGCAGGTCGTAGGTGCCGCGCAGATTGGCATAGGCACCGCGATTGCCGTCGAGAAGGCGCGCATAGGCGGTCTGGACAGGGCTGGCGGAGACGATGTCGGCGTAGCGGCCGGCGGCGATGCGCATGGTGACGGCGTTCGGGCCGTAGGACAGGCTGGGGAAGAGGATCGCGCTGAGTGCCTGCGGGGTGGCGAAGCTGCCCGCGACGCCGCCCGTCGCGGTGGCGACGGTGTAGCGTTCGTCATACAGGAGCGGCCGGCCGCCGGCGGCACGCAGCGCCAGCGTGCCACCGTTCAGTTGCAGGCGCCCACCCGTCACGGCCAGCTGGTCCGACTGGCCGGGGGTGCCGACATCGATCAGCAACTGGCTGCCCGCGCCCAGCGTGGCGTTCCCCGCGACGGTCAGCGTGCCGGTCCCGCCGGCCGCCGCGCCGGGCGAAACGGTGCCGCCGGTCGCGTTCAGCGTCGCGATCCGCCCGGTGCCGCCCAGCGTGCCGCCCGCAACAAGGGTGAGCGCCGAGTTGCGCAACTGGCCGTTGACGGTCAGCAGACCCTGTTCGACGCGGGTCAGCCCGGTATAGCCGCTGTTGCCGGTCAGGATCAGCTCGCCGCCGCCCTTCTTGACGAGGCCGCCGATATCGTTGGGAAAGGCCTGCAGCACTTCTGCCGAATAGCGGGTGCGCGCGTCGGCGATGTCGTTGCTCCACACGTCCACCGTGCCCGCCGCGACCGTGACGTCGCGCACGGCGCGCAGGGCGGTGGGACCGCGCAGGGCCACCTCCATCTGCGGTGCGCCCCAGCCCGATTTCAGGTCCACGCCCGGCGTTTCCAGATCCTTGGAGCTGGACACGAGGATATCGGAAATCAGCGGCGTGTTATATTCGGGGAAGGCCTCCATCAGCACCGCGGCGAAGCCCGAAACATTGGGCGCGGCCATCGACGTGCCGGTATAGGCGGCATAGCTGGGGCCGGTGTAGCGGATGAAACGGCCGAGCATGGTGGCCATCATTGCGTCCGCCTCAACCAGCACGGCGCTGGAGAATTCAGGCGTCAGAATGTCGAGATTACCCGCCAATATGCCGGCCAAGTTGGCCGTCACGCCATCGGGCAGGTTCAGGCGGCTCCCTGCAATCAAGGTAATGGCGACCGCCTCCTGCGCAACGCGGCGGCGCGCAGCGGTTTCATCGAATGCTACACCGGAACGCTGCGCTGCTTCCTTTGCGCCGAGATACTCGTTCAGGACGGCTATGAAGCGATTGACTGACGCGCTTTGCAAGGCCGCGACGGTGGTGGCTGCGTAGAGCGTCGGATAGGCGGCACGGGTGAACTGTGCCTGGATGCCTTGCCGGTCGAACTCATAGCCTGGAACTGACGAGACGATGTTGCTGCCTGGTCCCGAGACGCACCAGGTCGCCGTCTGGCCACAGAAGCTGGTCGAGGGGTCGGCGGTGAGGTTGCCCTGATAATTGGCGACGGACAGCCAGTTGCCGCGCAGGCGTGGATCCGAGAACGGCGCGACCGCATCGACGCTGGCATGGACGCCGAAGCCGTTGCCAGCCGAAAAGACGACCAGCACATCGTTCTTCAGAACGGGATCGTAGAAGGTGCCGAGATTCTGGCGGAACTGCTCGCGTACGATGCCAAGTGGCGCGTCGTAAGGCAGCGAGTTGCCGCTGCCCCAGCTGTTGTTGATGATCCGAACCTGGCCCGTACTGGCGAGATTGACGATATTCTCCCGCGGGGTGCTGACCAGCGTGCCGTCGATCACCTGATCTTTATACCACAGGAAGTCGCCGGCCGCGAAATTGGCAGTCGCCGAATAGATGTTGGCGTTGAAGGCGTTGCCGAACATGGGCAGGCCGGCGACCCGGCTGCCGGCCGCGGTGCCGGCGACGTGGGTGCCATGGCCTTCCCACCGGCGACGCGGATTGATCAGGCCGTCATTGCCATAGGCGGCGGGCACCACGGTGCGCAGCCCGGTGATCTTGCCGGCGCCCTGGAACTGGGGGTGGGTGGTCAGTATCCCGGCGTCGTTGATGCCGATCGTTTGACCACGCCCGCTGAGCCCCAGCACATAGGCATGCTCCATGCCCAGATAGGCCTTGGAATAATCGACGGAAAACTGCGCATCCTTGCGCCAGGACGCGATCGCGGCGGCATAGTCCGCGGTTCTGGTGCCATTCGCCATATAATAGCCACCCGCCGGCGGCGGCGGTGGCGACGATGGTGCGGTCTGTGCCAGAACCGGCGAGGACACGAGGCACGTGGTACACAGCACCGCGAAAAGGATTGCGCTCTTGCACGACTTGATCATTGAAACCCCCAGATGACGAACGCTTCCGGTTCGCCTGTCCGGAAGGCTGACACCCGGACTGGTTAGTTTCAAACGAAAATGGATCGATAATGCGCCGGTAACGGCATTCTCTGCAGAACTGTGGCTTTTATAACCAAAATGATTTTTGCGCTGAATGGGCGCTGCGGGCATCGCCCCGGAACGGGTGATCGCCTGTTGTCCGGCGCGATCACGTTGATCGGCAGGTCGGGCAGGCACTGGCGCAGGGGAGCGGCTCGGTACGCGTTCCCCGTGCCGTTCGGCGTGCTTGCGCGACCTCTATCCGGTGCGACCGGGCGTGGGAAACGCCGTCATGGTTTCA
>NZ_JALNUQ010000073.1:0-14505 GCF_026540875.1 Sphingomonas sp. GM_Shp_2 | reverse complement strand
CCGCCCAGCGTGCGATAGACGTACCCGCGCACCCCCAGATTGGCGCCGCTGGCATGATGATGCGTCACCGGCGCTTCCCAACAGACCGGATCCAGCATCCGGCGCAGGGCGAACAGGGCGTCGTAATAGCGCTCGACACGGTCCTGCAGCAGCGAGGCGACATCACCCTCGCGCACCACCCGCCCTGCCACGACATCGGCGCGGGCGAGCCCGGCCAGCATCGCCTCCACCCAGTCCGGCGCCGGCCGGCTGTCCGCGTCGGTGGTCAGGATGATGTCGGCGCCCCCCGCCATCGCCATGGCGCGCCGCCGCGCCAGACCGGCATTGGGCATCCCGCGCTCGACCTCAGCGAGATGCACGCGGGGGCGCGCAACGGACCGATAACGCTCGGCCACGCGCGCGCTGTCGTCGCGGCAGCCATCAAGCAACAGGCACAGGGTCAGCGTACCCCCCGCAGGCAGGACCAACGCCTCCACCGCCTCGAACAGATGCGGCAGCGCTGCGGCCTCGTCCCGCACCGGCACGCAGATCGCGATCGACGACCGCGCAAGCCCGCTCGTCAAAGAGCGATCTCGCCTTCGTCCTGCCCGTCCCAATAACGGATGCGTTTGGCATGCACCGCGATCATGACGATGCTGGGCGTGTCGACGCCCTCGGGGAAATAGCGGTCGAGATCCTTTGTCCAGTGATCAGCGAACTGCGCCTTGTCCTCGATCAGCGTCGCGCGTCCCTCGACCGCGACGAACAGCGGCGGACCACCCAGCATTCCGACTGCGCCGGTATAGCTGAGCAGAACGCGGGGACCGGCCTGGATATCGGCGACCTTGCGCGTATCGCGATAGGAGAAGAAGTAGCTGTCGCCGCGATAATCGACATCGCCATTGTTGCTCATCGGCCGGGCGCTGGTGCCGTCATTTCCGGTGACCAGCATCGCGAAGTCCAGCTTCGCCATCTTGGCAGACAGGTCCTTCAGCGTCAGTTCCGACATCGTCCATCCTTCCCGTCCAGCCACACCCACATAGGTTATGCTGACTGAACGAGCCGGCGGGTCACAAGTTCATGACCCCCGGACGGATATTCGCCGGATCGTGGATCAGCGGCGCGGCATTCCCGTCGACGCCCACCACACGCCCCCCATCAGATGCGCAAGATACTGGGGATCACGGTACATTTCGCCGTTATGGCCGAGCGTCGTCACGAACACGCGCCCCTTTTCATGACCGTGGTGCCAGGCGATCGGATGGTCGCGCCCCATCGGCAGGGACACCTGCTCCGGCCAGATCTTGCGCGGATCGTAACTATTCTCGTCCACCGACAAGACCGTGCTGATATTCACCTTATATGGATTGGTGGTGGTGTAGAACTCGTCGCTCCATATCCAGCGATCGGGCACGCCGAAGGTTGCGGGATGGCTACGGTCGGTGATGGTGACGATACCGGTCTGCAACATCGGATGCACGCCGACCCGCCGGCCCACCAGCCGCTCATACCAGGGCCAGGCCCCCGCCGGCGTGATCGCGGCGCGGTGGACGACGATGGCGTTGCCGCCGCCGCGCATATACGCCTCGAACTTCGCGCGCTGCGCGGGGTTCAGTTCCTCGCCGGGCGTGTTGAGGAACATCACCGCGGCATATTGCGACAGATCGCCGTCGAACGTCTCGGTCTTGTTCGTCCACACCATCTCGAACGCGTGCAGCTTGGCCAGATGCTCCAGGCTGTCGCGCGCGATCGGGATGTATTCGTAGTGATATTTATTGGGAATGGCGAGGACGAGCAGCTTGTATTGCGCCTGCGCCCAGGCAGTGCCGGGGGCGAGAAGCGCGAGGAAAGCGATGGCAAGGCGGATCATGGGCGCACCCGGTACAGCGAATGGTGGGTCAGGATGAACAGCGTGGCCTTGTCCGCCCCGCCGAACACCAGTTGCAGCGGTCGTTCGGGCACGTCGATGCGCCCCAGCGGCTTGCCGTCGGCGCCGTGGACGAAGACCTGCCCGTTGGCGATGAACACACGACCCTGTCCATCCGTGGCGACGCTCTCCCCGCCCCGATCGGCAAAGGGTTTCAGGTCGGTCAGCGCGCCGTTCGCGCCGACCACCGCGCTATAGGTACGCGCTTCTGACGCATTGGCGACATGGATGCGCGTCCCCACCCGCCCCTGGACGAAGCCATAGCTGTCAAGGGCATCGGAAAAGCGCCGCCCGCGAAAATCCGCCGGCCCCTGCTGGAAGGTACGGAATGCGGGCAGCACCACGCTGCCATCGGGCGAGACATAACCCTGCGCTAGCGGCCGGGCAACATCGCGGGCGAACATCTCGGCCAGCGTGGTGAAGCGCATCGTCCCGGGATCCAGCTGGTCGCGGAACTCGCCATTGTTCCACCAGTTGCCCGGCAGCGCGACCGCAGCCCCGCCCGCCGCCAGCGGCGTCGGCGCGATCACCGCCAGTTCCGTTTCCGGCGTGCCGGGGCGGAAGGCGTAGACGGTCCCGTTCCGCCCGGCCGAGGACAGCACCATCAGATTGCCCGAGGCGTCCGCGGTCAGGTTGACGGGATCGAGCGTATTGTCGCGTTCGATCCCCAACCCGGCACCCTCCGACCAGCGATAGATGCGCTGCTGCGTCCGGTCGACGAAGTAGAGCGTGCCGCCCGGTGTCGCCGCGCCCCCGCCTGCGGCATCGAACCCGCCCGCGACCTTCTCGACCACGGCACAGCGCGCGGACGATCCCTGCGTCCCCTGCCGTTCCGATCGCGCGACGTCGAAGCACGAGCCCGTCGCCTGCCCATCCCCGCCGACCGGTGGGGATGAACCCACGTCGAATGTCGCGAACTCCCGCTCGCGCACCTCGCCGCCGGCTCCCATGTCGCGGATCGCGTTCTCGTACGGGAACTTGTTCGCGCGCAAAAAGGTCGCGCAGCCATTCTCGTCGCACGTCCCCAGCCCGCTTTCGGCATTCACATGGACGTTGCGGAACCGGATGTTCTTCGCATTGTACAGCGTCACCGCCGCCGGCTGCGCCTTGAAGGTGCGCGTCACCCGGTATGCGTGCAGGTTGCCGATCAGGATGTCGCGGGAATCGCGGATCTCCAGCGCCACCGCATCCTTGCTCTCGCCACCCTCCTCCTCGGTCTGCGGCGCCAGCAATTCCCAGTTGGCGACGCGGTTCAACGCGATCTCGACCCGCCCGTGATGCTCGGCCGACATCTGGTAGACATGGCCCGGTGTCTCGGTATCCGACACGTAAAGCCCGGCCTGCGCATAGGTGTTGGGCGTCCAGATGTTGTTGAACGTGCCCCCGCCGCCCTTCGTCACCCACAGGCTGGGATATTGCGCGTCCCAGCGCTTCGCCGGATCGGCATCGCCGGTCGCATTGGCGTTGTACGGGATGAAGCGCTTGCCGCCCGCCAGGTCAGTGCCGTGCCCGCCCTGGAACTTCACGTCATCCACCAGCGAGTTCGCGCCGGCCGTCCACAGCAGCGCGGTCGCGCGCGGATTGATCCCGCCGGTAAACAGGCCCAGGCCGGCGACGATCGCATCGCCCCCTTGTGCCGTCTCGACCAGCGCCTTGGGCGCGCCGACGCCCTGATAGGCGGGGGTGCCGTCGGGCAGGATGATCTGCGTCAGATTGGGGTGCAGCGCGACCAGCACGCTGTCCGGCTTCAGGCGCAGGGTATCGGTGACGATGTAGCGCCCGGCTGGGAAGTAGACGACGCGGTGCGTATCGATCGCACGCTGGATCGCGGCGGTATCGTCGGTGTGGTCATCGCCCTTCGCCCCGCCGTCGCGGACGTTGAACCAGTCCGCAGTCGCCGGCAGCGTGCGCAGCGCGGGCGCGCGGCGTTCGGGCAAAGCCGGCACGGCCGCCGCCTCCATCACCGTCCGGTATTCGCCCATCCGGCCATAGCCGGGGACCGCCAGCCCATAGTTGAACGACGCGACCCGGTATGCGGCGCCCGTGCCTGCGACACGGCGCCCGCTGTCGCGGAAGCGCGCAAAAACGGGCGTGCGCGCGGCAAGTGTATTTTCAAACGCGATCTGGGTATAGGCATTGCCTTCGTTCGACACGATCACGCCTGCGCGCGACACATTCTCGAACCGCACATCCTTGCCGAACAGCCAGTCGCCATAACCCTCGTCGATCTCGATTCCGACGGGCGTGTCCCGGATCGCGACGTTGACCATGGTCAGCCCCGCCTCATGCTCGCGGATCGCCGCCTCGCGCTGCCCCTCGAACTTCGCGTCGATCAGCGCGAACGGCCAGGCCGGCGACGGCTTTTCGGTCAATATGCCGTAGCGCCCGCCCCGGAAATGCAGGTCCTGTCCGATATTGCCGACCTGGTAGAGCGCCGCCAGCCCCGATCCGATGTCGAAATCCATGTGGCTGACGAACGCATGCTGCGCGGCGTGGAAACGGATCGCGGTCGCCGCGGCGTTGTTCGCGCCGATGCTCACATCGATGTTGCTGATCCCCGAATAGAAGGTGCCGGGATTGGCGTCGGCGATCTGCGGGTCGAACGGCACGCTGCCCTGCACCGGGAAGGCCACGCGCGTCCGCCCCGTCACGCTGCGCCCGTCGTCGCTGCGCACCCCCTCGCCGTTGCGCCGCGCACCGGCAAAGACGATCATCGTCGCCAGCCCGCGCTGAAAGCCGGGCGTGCGCGCGCCCAGCACGATGCGCGGCCGCGTCTCCCCCGTTCCGAACAGCCGCACGCCCGGCCACAGGAAGACGGTGCGCGTGATCCGATAGGTGCCGGCGGGAAGGAAGACGATCCCCCCGCCGCCCTGGTCCGCCGCGGCATCGATCGCCTGCTGGATCGCGGCCGTGTCATCCGCCCGCCCGTCGCCCACGCCGCGCACCGTCGTCGCCCGCGCATCGACCGGCGCGGTCTGCAACACCGACACCCCTTGCGCCTGCGCCGCCCCTGCGCTTGCGAGCAGTACCGCCAGTGTACCAAATGCCATCCGCCTCACCGCCGCCGTCTCCTCAAGGCCGAAAAAAGAGGTCCCGGCCGAAGCCGAGACAGGTTGGGGAACCATCAAACCATTGGAATAGCGTTAGAAGTTGAAACGCACACCCACACGGTACACGCGGCCGATAATGTCATACAGCGCCGGGTTGATATCCACGCCGGTATTGGTCTGCGGCGAGGGGGTGGGGTCGCGATTGAACAGGTTATCGACCTTGAAATAGGCGTTCAGCGCCTTGGTCAGCGTGTAGCTGCCACCGACGTCGAAGTAGAAGGCACCCTTCATCCGGTTGAAATCGATCGTCGGTGCGTTGGCGGTGGAGACCGGGCAACTCGACTGGCAGACGACATACTGGTTGCCGAACACCCCGTCGCTGAACCAGCGCTGCTGAAAGAAGATCGAGAATTCGTCCTGGGTATAGGTCTCCGTCGTCAGCCACTTCCATGACGGCGTATTGCCCGAATTGGCGCCCGCGCTGTCCACCGGTACCGCACCGGGCAGGCCGAGGTCGGTGACGAAGTTGATGACGTGCGTCGCCAGCCCGCGCACCGTGAAGCGTCCGGGCAGGCCCAGCGGCTGGCGGATCTGGTAGCTCGCCTCGATATCAAAGCCCTCAGTGCGGATCGAGGCAAGGTTGAACGGCTGGACGTCGACGAAATTGCCCTGGTTGTTCGCCCCTTGCAGGAAGAAGCCACCGCACAATTCGGTCACGCCCTGTTGGCAGAAATTCACCTTCTGCTGCGCCGACACTGCCTGGATCAGCCCGCGGACCTTGATCTTGTAATAGTCGAACGACAGGCTGAGCCCCGGCAACCAGCTCGGCTGCGCATAGACGACGCCCAGTTCGGTGTTGCGTGCGGTTTCCGGCCGCAAATTGGGGTTGCCGATCGTGTTCTGCGTGATCGTGACCGAGGTGTTGTTGAACGGGTCGGTGAAGTTGGGCACCGTCACTGCGATCGGTGCGGCGAACAGCTCGGACAGGTTGGGCGCACGCACGTCGCGCGAGGTGACGGCGCGCAGCCGCAATCCGTCGATCGGCGTGTCATAGGTGCCGCCCACCTTCCACGCATAGACGGTGCCCGACGTGCTGTAATTGGTCGCGCGCCCCGCCACGTTCAGGTTCGCCCGCCCCAGGGCCGGGGTGTTGAGCAGCGGCACGTTCAGTTCGAGATAGCTTTCCAGCACGTTGTAGCTGCCGCGGCCGCTATGGTAATTGCCGGCGTACCAGTTGTTGCCTTCTGGGTTCAGCACCGGATCGAAGGGGTAGAGGTCGTTGTACGGCGTGCCAGGCAGCGGCCCGTTGCCATAGGGGTCCGACGTCACGTGATAGAATTCGTGACGATATTCCAGGCCCGTCGCGATCGATACCGGTCCCGCCCAGGTCGACAGCGGATCGCCCGACAGGTTGGCGCTGAACACGTCCTGGGTCTGGCGAGTATGCTGGAACGGCCCGTTGGCGGGTTGCAGATAGGACAGCGCCGCGGATGACGGTGTCGCCCCGCCGAAGATGTTGAGCGGCTGGCAGCCATTGGCGCGTGCGGTCGGATCGCGGCACACGATCACGCCGTTCACGTTCACCGCATCGATCGCCTGCAGATAGCGCCGGGGGACGAGCATGTTGTTCACCGTGATATCGGTGATGTTCTCGCCATGCTCATAATAGGCGTCGTAGCGCCAGTCCGTCCCGAACCCCGACACTTTGCCCGTCGCCCCGCCGACGAAGCGATATTGCTTGCGCGAGGGGAACACCTCGATGTTCGGCAGGATCGCGTTGGTCACGCCGTAGCGGAAGCTGGTGATGTTGTTCGCCGCGCACAGCCCGGTGATCGCGCTCGGCAGGAACGCGTTGACGCAGTTGATGGTCAGGCTGGTCTGCGCCGCCCCCGGATTGGGCTGGTTGCTGGTATCCACCTGCGAGATATTGACGGTGGCGTAGATCTCGTTGTCGGCATCCAGGTCGAAGCCCAGCCGGCCATAGCCGTTATACCGCTCCAGCCTGGATTTCAGCGTGGTGCCGATGCCGACATTGCCGGACAGGTCGCCCCCGATGCAAAAACCCACATAGCATCCCGCGACATCGCCATTGGTGTTGCGCCGCGGCACCCCGTTCGAGCCATAGTTGAAGTTGAACGGCTGGCCGTTGGCGTCGAAGGCGATGCCCTGGAGCGGCCCGGCATTGATCAGGCCATAGCGCGTATATTGATAGGCCTGGGCATGTTCGCGGTAGTTGAACTGCGGCGCGCCGTCATTGGTGATGCCGCGGTTGACCAGGGTCGCGGTGGTGTACCAGTCGCGCCCCGCCGGCCCTTCCTCGCCATAGCCGCCCGGGCCCACCCCTTCCTCGCGCGCATATTCGCCGCTGACGATCAGGTGCAGCCGGTCGCCCAGGAACGACGTGCCGAAGGCGAGCTGCGCCAGCACGCTTTCGTCGTCGCCATAGTCGCTGATGCCACCCTGGACGTTGCCCTTCACCCCCTTGAAGCGCTTGTTGGTGACGAAGTTGACCACGCCGCCCACCGCGTCGGAGCCGTAGGAGGCGGACGCGCCGCCCGTCACCACGTCGACCCGCTCGATCAGCAGCTGCGGGAACTGGCTGATGTCGGGCACGCCCGTCACGTTCGCGCCGACGACCCGCTGCCCGTCGAGCAGGGTCAGCGTGCGGATCGTCCCCAGTCCACGCAGCGAGAAGGAACTGAGCCCCTGCGACCCGCTCGACGTGCTGTTGGTGCCGGTGGTGACGCCGCTCGATCCTTGCAGCGACGGCAGTTGCGCGATCGTGTTGAAGATGTTGGGCTGCGCGTTCAGTGCCAGTTGCTCGGCCCCGATCACCGTGGTCGGCGTCGGCGCCGCAAAACCGCTGGAGACGATGCGCGATCCCGTCACCACGATGTCGGGCGCGGGACCGGCATCTTCGCTCTGCGGCGGCGCTTCCGGCGCGATCGTCGCGGGGCCGTTCTCCGGCGCGCCGGGCAGCGCCTGTACCGGCTCTGCCGGTGCGGGATTGGCGGGGGCGGGCTGCACCTGCGCGGCGGCGGGCACCGCAAGGGCCGCGACCATCAGCGAGGCGAGCGAGGCGGTGGCAAACATCCGCCGGCGCGACGGCGGCAAGGGATCGATCTCGGTCACGGGGCTTCCTCTCCTGGCTTTTATGATTGGGCGCACGCTCACAGCGCCGCGGCGTAGAGCGCGTGGTGGGTCAGGATGAACAGCGTGCGCCCGCCCTCCCCGCCGACCAGCAGTTGCAGCGGCCGCTCGGGCACGTCGATCCGCCCCAGCGGCGACCCGTCGGCGGCGTAGGCGAAGACCTGCCCGTTCGCGACGAACACGCGCCCCTGTGCGTCGCGCACCACGCTTTCGCCGCCCCGGTCGGCAAAGGGCCTGAGGTCGGTGAGGGCACCCCCCGCCGCCACCGTGCCGCTATAGGTCCGGTTCTCCGACGCGTTGGTGACGAACACTCGCTCGCCCACCTTGGCCGAGACGAAGCCATGCGCCTGCAACGTATCCGACCAGCGCCATCCCACCCGGTCCGGCGTCCCCTGCTGGAAGGTGCGGAACGCGGGCAGCACCAGGCTGCCGTCCGTCGAGGCATACCCTTGCGCCTTGGGCATGCCGGCGTCGCGCACGAACATCTCGCCCAGCGTCGTGAAATGATCGGTCGCCGGGTCATACTGGTCACGGAATTCGCCGTTGTTCCACCAGTTGACCGGCAACAGCATCCGCGCATCGGCGCGCGCGGCGATCGGCCCCGGCGTCAACGGCGTGACAACGGTCGGCGGCCCCTTGGGATCGATCTGGTAGACGCTGGCGGCCGGACCGTAGGAGGACAGCACCAGCAGCTTGCCCGATGCATCGATCCCCAGATTGACCGGGTCGAGCGACTGGTCCGCCACCACTTCCAGCTTCTTCGCCTCGGTCCAGCGCAGGATCCGCTGGAAGCGCCGCTCGATGAAATACAGCGCACCCGCCGCATCCACCGCCCCGCCGGACAGCGACCAGAACCCGTCCGCCAGCTTCCTCACCGGCCCGCCCAGCGTCGCCACCGCCGGCGTCGCGGGTGCCGCCGGCACGTCCAGCGCCGCGAACTCGCGCTCGCGCACGTCCAGTCCATGCGTCTCGTCCCGGATCGCATTCTCGAACGGGAATTTGCTCGCCCGCAGGAATGTGCCGCAGCCGTTTTCATCGCAGGTCGCAAAGCCGCTTTCCGCATTCACGTGCACGTTGCGGAAACGGATGTCGGACGAATTGAACAGCTTCACCGCCGCCACCGCCGGGTGAAAATTCCGCGTCACGCGGTAAGCATGGTAATTGGCGAACAACAGGTTGCGCGAGTTGCGGATCTCCAGCGAGACCGCGTCCATCCCCTCGCCCACTTCCTGCTCGGTCTGCGGCGCCAGCAGCTGCCAGTTCTCGACATTGTCGAACACGAATTCGTTGCGCACATGATGTTCGACCGACATCTCGTACACGCGCCCCGGCACGCGCGTGTTGCTGACGTAGAAGCCCGCGCTGGCAAAGGTGTTGGGGCTCCAGATGTCGAAAAAGGTGCCGCCGCCCCCTTCCACCCAGATGCTGGGATATTGCGCGTCCCAGCGATTGTCGGACACCGGATCGCCGCTGGATGCACGGCGCGACCCTTGCGGCTTGCCATCCGCGGTCGGGGTGCCGCCCCCGCCCATGATCTTCACGTCGTTGAGCAGGCTGGTCTCGCCCGATCGCCACAGCACCGCTGCCGCGCGCGGGTTGATCCGCCCGGTGAACAGGCCCAGCCCGGACACGATGTTGCGCCCGCCCTCGGGCGTCTCCACGATCGGCACCACGCTGCCGATCCCGGCGTGGCGTGCATTCTCGTCCGGGATCACCAGTTGCGTCTTGGCCGGGTGCAGGCCCAGCAGCACCGTATCGGGCCGCAGGCGCAGCGTGTCGGTCACCATGTAGAAGCCGCTCGGGAAATACAGCACCCGGTGCGTGTCGATCGCGCGCTGGATCGCCGCGGTATCGTCGGTCCGGCCGTCGCCCGCCACGCCCAGCGTCTTCACATTGGTCCAGCTTGCCGTGCCCGGCAGCGCGCGGATCGTCGGGGCGGGTGCGGCCGGCATGCGGCGCAGCGGCTCGATCTTCACCTCGGTCGCCGTGGTGCCGACGCTTTCCAGCCCGTTGACCTTCACCCCGTGACTGAACGCTGCCACACGGTACGCGCCCTGGCGCCCCGCGATCATCCGCCCGCCCTCGGCAAAGCGCACCAGCGTCGGCGTGTTGACCGCGACCGCGCCGTCTAGCCCGACCTGCGTGAACACGCTCTTCTCGTCGCCGATCGACAGCGCCGCGCGCGACACATTCTGCAGCCTCAGCCCCTTGGCCCAGAAGCTGTCGCCATACCCCTTGTTGATCTCGATCCCGACAGGCGTGTCGCGGATCGAGACGTTGACCATCGTCAACGCCGCCTCATGCTCGCGGATCGCGGCATCGCGCTGCCCGTCGAAGCTGGAATCGAGAAGGGTGAACTGCCAGGCGGGCGAGGTCTTCTCGGTGACGATGCCATAGCGGCCGCCGTGGAAGTGCACGTCCTCCATGACGTTGCCCGCCTGGTAGACGCCGGCGAACGCCGACCCCAGGCGGAATTCCATATGGCTCAGGAAACCGTGCTGCGCCACGCGGAAGCGCACGCCCGCCGCGCCCTCATTGCCCCGGCCGATCTCGATATCGACGTTGCTCATCGAGGAATAGAAGGTCGCCGAATTGGCATCGCGGACCTTCTTGTCGCGCGGCACCACGGTCGGGACCGGCACCGGTACGTCGCCGACCGAATATTGGTCGCCACCTGAAAACACGATCATCGTCGATACGCCCTGCTGGAAGCCCGGCGTATCGTCCGCCAGCAGGATCACCGGGCGGGTGCGCCCGGTGCCGAAGACGCGCACCCCGATCGGCACCACTAGCGTGCGGGTGATCCGGTAGCGGCCCGACGGCAGGAAGACGATGCCATGCCCGTTCTTGTCGCTGGCGCTGTCCAGCGCGCGCTGGATCGCATCGCTGTCGTCGGTGCGGCCGTCGCCTGCGCCCTGTACCACCACCGCGCTGGGATCGTCGGGCCGCGCGATCATGACCGAACCGGGCTGGATCGCGGCACTCGCCGGCAGGGACGCGGCTAGGGGCGCCGCCACCAGCATCGTCGTCACCATGAACATGCCTGCGCGCATCCGCGTTTCCCCTTGGATCATGGGGGAGTGCTTCCCCTCTATTCGCGACGATAGACGGGCCGATTGGCCCCGGCATCCGGGACCATGGTCTTAATTTCGGGCCGCGGATCAACGGGATAGACAAAGGAGATTATGGTGGAAGGATGTGCCGTGGATCGACGGAGCGGGGTGCGTCCCCAGGCTGGCCCCATGGCGGTCGTGGTGATGGGCGTCAGCGGCAGCGGCAAGTCGACGCTGGGCGCGGCGCTTGCCGCCGCCTCGCACTGCCCGTTTCTGGAAGGGGATGATTTCCACGACGCCGATGCCGTTGCCAAGATGCGCGGCGGCCACCCGCTGGACGACGCCGATCGCTGGCCGTGGCTGGACCGGCTCGGCCGCGCGCTGGGCGATGCCGCACGCGATCACGGCCGCGCCGTCGCCGCCTGCTCGGCGCTGAAGACCGTATATCGCGAACGCCTTGCCGCAGCGGCCGGGGGCCGGACCCGCTTCGTCCTGCTCGACAACGACCGCGACGTGCTGCTCCACCGCCTGTCGAACCGGCCCGGCCATTACATGCCGGCCAGCCTGCTCGACAGCCAGCTGGAGACGCTGGAGCGTCCCCGGCCGGACGAACCGGTGCTGACACTCGATTCAAGCCTTGCGCCCAGCGACTTGTGCGAACGCGCGATGGCATGGCTGGAACCCCCCGCCCCCGGCACGGGTTTGTCGTTCCGTTAGAAGGCTTTGCGGTCAGCAACAGCCGAACGGAAGGACGCAGGATATGACCCAGGCATCAGCCCTTTTCGACACCCATGCCGAAGCCGAACGCGCCGTATCCGACCTGCGCACGCTCGGCGTGCGCGACGCGGACCTGTCGGTGATCGCGCATCACGACGGCACCACCACCGCACGCTCGGGCGACGGTGAGATCACCGACGAGCATCATCGCAACGTCATTCGCGGCATCCTGGGCGGCGGTGCACTCGGCGCCGGCCTCGGCGTCGCCGCGCTCGCCATCCCCGGCGTCGGCCCGCTGGCGGCAGCAGGCGCCATCGCCGCCTCCGCGGTGCCCGAAGCCGTCGGCATCGGCGCCATCGCCGGCGCGCTGGGCGGCACCCTCAACGAAACGCTGACCAAGCACGGGGTCAGCAAGGAAGACGCCGGCTATTACGGCGACCGGCTGAAGACGGGCGGCGTGCTGGTCACGGTGTCCAACACCGGCCTTGCCGAAACCGAGCTGCAGGAAGTCCTCTACCGCAACGGCGGCCACAACGCGGCACAGGCCCGTACCGCATTGTAACGTAATTCCCTTTCCCCTCTCCCCTGTGGGGAGGGGGGCCCCCGCCCGAGCCGTGATCACTTTACGTTGATCCGGTGGTGCCGAGTAGAGATCGAGTAGCGCCGAAGGAGCGTATCGAGAGCGCGTATCGAGGCACCGCCCCGCGCGCCACCCTGTCTCTCGATACGAACGGGCAGATGGTTCGACCTCCAGGTCACTGGCTCCAAAGGCAGTGGGGGTGAGGGGCCACCAGGCAGCGCAACACCGCATGGCACCCCAAACCTCACGGCATCAACCGCTTGCGCCCTTCCGACAGATGCCACCGCATCGCCAGCGCCGCGGCATCGGCGTCCTGCGCGCGGATGGCATCGACGATCATCTCATGCTCGCGCATCATCGCCCCGATCACCTCGGGCGGCCTTGACCGCGAGATATCGACCCCGGCGCGCATCACCCGCTCCACATCCGGGAACAGCGCGTCGAACGTCGCCAGGAACGCCGGGTTCGCGGTCGCCAGCACGATCGCGCGGTGCAGGGCCATGTCCTCGTCATGGGCCGGCGCGCTCGACAGCAGCGTGGCCCGCAACGCCGCCAGCGCCGCATCGATCGCCGCCATGTCGTGGCCCGATCGCCGCGTCGCCGCCAGCCGCGCCGCCTCCGCCTCCAGCACGAAGCGCACCTCATAGGTACCCAGCGTCGCCGACAGCCCTTGCGTCGGCATATAGGCGAGCATCCGGTCCGATGGCCGGCTCTTCACGAACGACCCCGCGCCGCGCCGTGCCTCGGTGATCCCGTCCGACGCCAGCCGTGCCAGCGCCTCGCGCACGATGGTGCGCGACATGCCGAACCGCTCGGCCAGGCTCGCCTCGGACGGCAGGCGGTCGCCCACCGCCAGGTCGTCGGCATCGATCAGCTCGACGATCCCGGTATAGGCGCGGTCCGCCAGCCTGTCCTGCGTCATGCCTCTCGCCCCTCTGCCGGCGTCAGAATAGCCGGCTTCCGGCCAGCACCAACAGCAATCCCAGCACCGAGATCGCGGTTTCCAGCATCGACCAGGTGCGGAACGTCCCCGCCGTGGTCGTGCCCAGATAGCCCTTGACCAGCCAGAAGCCCGGATCGTTGACATGGCTGAAGAACACCGACCCCGCGCCGATCGCCAGCACCGTCCATTCCGGCGACGCCCCGGTCGCCGCCACCACTGCCGGCATCATTCCGGCGGTGGTGATCGTGGCGACGGTCGCCGACCCGGTCGCCAGCCGGATGCACACCGCGATCCCCCAGGCCAGCACCAGCGGCGAGATCATGCTCCCGTCCGACGCGCGCACCAGCAGGTCCGCCAGTCCCATCGTTACCAGCACCTGCTTCAGCGCGCCGCCCGCCCCGATCGACAGCAGGATCGCGCCGGCCGGCGCCATCGCCTCCGTCCAGATCGCCCCCTGCACCGGCGCGCGCAGCGCCCCCCGCCCGAACAGCAGGGGCAACGCCGCCAGACTCGCGATCAGCAGCGCCAGGATCGGATTACTGGCCACGGACAACCAGGCGAAATTCGGTGCGATAGCGGGCGGCAGCAATCCCTCCACCTGCCCACCCGCGATCAGCACGACGGGCAGCAGCACGACCGCGATCGTCCGCCATACGGGCGGCGGCACGACGGCGGAGGGCGCCGCGGCCAGTGCGGGCTCCCCCGGCGGCAATCCGCGCGCGGTGATCCGCGCCAGCAACGGCCCGGCGACGATACCCGTCGGCACCGCCACCGCCAGACCGTACAGCATCGTCCGCCCCAGATCGGCGCCCAGCACCTCCACCGCCAGCAACGGCCCCGGATGCGGCGGCACCAGCGCGTGCACCACCGACAGACCGGTCACCGCCGCCAGCAGCACCTGCAACCGCGCCGCATGGCTCGTCCCCACCGGCAACGCCGCGGCCGCCGACGCCACGATCGGCAGCAGCAGCACCAGCCCCGTCTCGAAGAACAGCGGCAACCCGATCACCATGGCGACGCCCAGGCTCGCCCACGGTGCCGCTCCCGGCGGACACAGCTTCAGCGTCGCCTTGGCCAGGGCCCCCGCCCCGTTCGACACCTGCAGC
>NZ_JALNUQ010000072.1:0-16071 GCF_026540875.1 Sphingomonas sp. GM_Shp_2 | reverse complement strand
GACCGCCGCTTCGCCACCCTCGACACCAACCGCGACGGCAGCGTCACGCCCGACGAGATGCGCGCCGCGCGCGAGCGGATGCGCGGTGCGCCCCGTACCGACGGCGCGCCGCCGCGGGCGAACGCGGCCGCCCGCCCCGACCGGCCACCACTGACCGCACAAGGCTTCCGCGACCGCATGCTCCGCCGCTTCGACCGCGCGGATGCGAACCATGACGGCCGCCTCGACGCCACCGAGCTACAGGCGATGCGCGACCACCGCCGCGATCACCGACGCGGCGGCCCTGCCGGTGGTGCGCCTGCGCACGAGGACTGAAGCACGAGGGCGCCCGACCTGACACCTCCCTCCGTTCGGCCTGAGCCCTTCGACTGGCTGGCAAGCCAGCCGCTGAGAATAAACTTCAGCGCTTTGCGCTGAAGTCGAAGCACCGCCACCCGCACATCGCGCCTTCGGTTTCGCTCCGAGCCGAACGGGTCGGGACCGAAGCGCCATGCCCACCCCACCAATCGAAAAGGCCCGCCTGTCAGAAGGGGATGGCCATGCTACAGCCCGACATCATGACCGATACGCCGCACCTGCTGCTCGTCGACGACGAACGCTCGATCCGCGAACCGCTTGCCGTTTACCTCACCAAACAGGGGTTTCGCGTCACCCAGGCGGGCGACGCGGAAAGCGCACGCACCCGCCTCGCCGCCTATGCGATCGATCTCGTCATTCTCGACATCATGATGCCCGGCGAGGACGGACTCTCCCTGTGCCGCCACATCGCCGCGACCAGCGACGTCCCCGTCATCCTGCTCACCGCCCGGTCGGAGGAGACCGACCGCATCGTCGGACTGGAAATGGGCGCCGACGATTATGTGGTGAAACCCTTCTCGCCGCGCGAACTGTCCGCCCGCGTCAAGGTCGTACTGCGCCGGACCCAGTCCGGCGGCACCCGCCAGCACGCGCCCGAAAGCGGCTCCTACGCCTTTGCCGGCTGGGTGCTGAAATCGGGCGAGCGCACGCTGGTCGATCGCGAGGGCGTCTCGGTCCCCCTTTCCACCGGCGAATACAACCTCCTCCTCGCCCTCGTCACCCGCCCCCGCCAGGTACTGACCCGCGACCAGTTGCTCGACCTGACGCAAGGGCGCGAGGCCGCCGCCTTCGACCGCGCGATCGACAATCAGGTCAGCCGCCTGCGCCGCAAGATCGAGCATGATCCCAAGGCGCCCGACATCATCAAGACGGTCTGGGGCGGCGGCTACACGCTGGCCGCAGAGGTCACCCGCCTGTGAGCATGCCGGCATGATGCGCATCTGGCCGCGCAGCCTTGCCGGGCAGATGGCGCTGCTCGTCGCGATCGGGCTGTTCGTCGCGCAGGCGATCAATTTCGGGCTGTTGCTGCGCGAGCGCCGCTCGCTGCTGCTCGAACAGGTCACCGGCCCCGCCATCGCCCGCCTGAACGACGCGATCGAGCGCACTGCGAACGGGCGCGGCCCTGTCGCCGATCGCGGCCGCGTCCGCCGCATGGCGTTCAATCCGATCAGCCCGGCGATGACGCCCGAACCTACGGTGGAGGAGGCGATCCGCGCCGGACTGGCGGAGGCCGGGCACACGCCGCTGCGCATCGTCACCGGTGTGCGCCCGCCCCGCCCCGAAGTGGAGAACCGCCGGGGCCAGCCGCCGCGGCGCTGGCGGGCCGAACTGGTCATCGCGGTGGAACAGCCCGGCCGCGGCTGGCTCGTCACCCGCTCCGGCTGGCCGCACGACACCATGTACCTCGTCTGGCGCCTGATCTTCCAGACGCTGATCCTGTACGGCATCATCCTCCTGCCCGTCCTCTGGATCGGCCGCCGCATCTCGCGCCCTTTACGCGACCTCACCCGCGCCGCCGAGGGCTTCGACCCCCGTATCGAGGGGCCGCCGGTACCCGAACAGGGCCCTCTCGACGTGTCCGCGCTGATCGCCGCCTTCAACGCGCTGCGCCTGCGCGTCGCGGCGATGCTGGACGAGAAGGACCGGATGCTGGGCGCGATCGGCCACGACCTCCGTACCCCGCTCGCTGCGCTTCGCGTCCGCATCGAATCGGTGGAGGATGACGGGGATCGCGCCCGCATGGCCGACACCATTTCGGAAATGAACCGCATGCTGGACGACATCCTGTCGCTCGCCCGCATGGGTCGTCCCAGCGAGCCCGCGACCGAGGTCGATCTCGCCGCGCTGGTCGATGCGGTGGTGGAGGATTTCCGCGATCTCGGCCAGGATGTCAGCTTCGCCGAAACCCCGCGCCTGCGCTTGCGCCTGCGCCCCTCGCTGATGCGCCGCGCGGTCCGCAACCTGATCGAGAATGCGGTGAAATATGGCGAGGCGGCCGATGTCCGCATCGACGCGCAAGGTCAGCGGATCGCCATCCACGTCATCGACCGCGGCCCCGGCATCCCGCCCGACCGTCTGGGCGACGTCTTCGATCCCTTCACCCGCCTCGAAACCTCCCGCAATCGCGAAACCGGCGGGATCGGCCTCGGCCTCGCGCTCGCCCGCTCCATCGTCCGCGATGCCGGTGGCGAGATCACCCTCGCCAACCGGCCCGAGGGCGGGCTTTGCGCAACGATCACGCTCGCCGCGGCACGCGCAGCATCGCCATCGCCGCTGCCACGATGACCGCGGCGGCGATGCCCATCGCCCATACCGGATCGCCCGGAAAGAAGCGGCGCACCACCTCGCCCATCACCGACGACACGATCAGCTGCGGCAGCACGATGAAGATGTTGAACAACCCCATATAGATGCCCAGCTTCTCCTGCGGCAGCGCGGCCGACAGGATCGCATAGGGCATGGTCAGGATCGACGACCAGGCGATGCCGATCAGCACCATCGACCCCACCAGCACCATGGGATCGCGCACCACCAGGAAAGAAGCGAAGCCCGCAGCCCCGCTCAGCAGCCCCAGGATATGCGTATCGCGCCGCCCGATCCGCGCCGCCAGCGCCGGCATCACGAACGCCCATAGCGCGGCGACGCCGTTATACACCGCGAACAGCACGCCGACCCAGTTCGCGCCCGCATTATACGCCGCACTCGCCGCATCGGTCGCACCAAAGGCGCGCGCGGTGACGATCGGCGTGGTGTAGATCCACATGATGAACAGCGCCGACCAGGTGAAGAACTGCACCAGCGCCAGCCGCCGCATCGTGGCCGGCATCGCCGCCAGGTCGCCGAGAATCTGGCTCAGCGCATTGTCGCCGCGACCCCGCCGCACCAGCCCCGCACTGACGATCAGCGCCGCGCCATAGGCGATCAACCCGCCGCCCAGGATATAGAGCGGCTTGTCCAGAGCCAGCCGCTCCACCGCGACGATCACGGCGATGCCCAGCGCGATCCACAACGGCGCCAGCCCGCTGCCGCGCCGCACCGTGGCGGGTGCGGCGGCAACCTCGCCCTCCGCATCCTCGAACGCCGCCATTTCGGCGGGCGAATATTCGCGCGTGGTCAGCACCGTCCACAGCACCGCCGCGAACAGCGCCGCCGCACCGATGTAGAAGCCATATTGCACCGATGGCGGCACGCCCCCGCCAGCGGCGGTGTTCGCCACCCCGAACACATCGGTCAGCACGATCGGCGCCAGGCTGCCCACCACCGCGCCCGCGCCGATGAACCCTGTCTGGAACGCATAGCCCGCGGTCCGCTGCGATTTGGGCAGCATGTCGCCCACGAACGCGCGAAACGGCTCCATCGACACGTTCAGCGACGCGTCGAGCAGCCAGAGCAGGATCGCCGCGACCAGCAGCACCGGCGCATTGGGCATCGCGACCAGCGCCGCCGTCGCCAGCACCGCGCCTGCCAGAAAATATGGCCGCCGCCGCCCCAGCCGCCCCCAGGTCCGGTCGCTGTAATGCCCGATCACCGGCTGCACCAGCAGCCCGGTCAGCGGTGCCGCGATCCACAAGAACGCCAGATCGTCCACCGACGTCCCCAGCGACTGGAAGATGCGGCTGACATTGGCATTTTGCAGGGCAAAGCCGATCTGGATGCCGAAAAAGCCGAACGAAATATTCCACAGGCCCCGAAAGCCTTGCCGCGGCTTCTCCATCACCCTCTCTCCCTTATTCTTGTATCTGTTCAGGCGCCGGTGGACCCGCGCACCATCAATTGTGTCGGCAACAGCACGCTGCGCCGCGGTCGCCCGCCCAGTTCGGCGAGCAGCGTATCGATCAGCAATCGCCCCGCCCCGTCGGCATCCTGCGCCACCGTGGTCAGCGGCGGACTGGCGAAACCGGCGGCCGGAATATCGTCGAACCCGACCAGCGCCACATCGTCCGGCACCCGCCGTCCGCTCGCATGCAGCACGCGCATCGCCGCCAGCGCGATCAGGTCGCTCGCCGCGACGATCGCATCGAACGCCACCCCCCGCGCCAGCAATTCTCGCGCCGCCCGCTCGCCCTCTTCCTCGCTCGACAGCGCGGGCACCTGCAACGCCGGATCGACCCCCAGCCCCGCGTCCGCCAGCGCCATCGCATAGCCATGATATCGATCGTGAAATTCCGGGTAATGGTCCGTCGCATCGCCCAGGAACGCGATCCGCCGCCGCCCGCGCGCGATCAGGTGCCGTGTCGCCTCCGCGGTTCCCGCGACATTGTCGCACCCGACCGTCAGCCCCGGCTGCCCCGCCGCCACCGATCCCCAGCGCACGAAGCGCGTACCCTGCGCCACCAGCTGCTCCAGCCGTGCGCGGTACTGGGCATAGTCCCCGTACCCCAGCAGGATCAGCCCGTCCGCGCGGTGGCTGTCCTCATAATCGACATGCCAGTCGCTGGAGAAATCCTGGAACGAGATCAGCAGGTCGTATCCCGCCTCCGCGCACGCGCCCATCATCGATCCCAGCATGCCGAGGAAGAACGGGTTGATCAGCGTATGCCCCGGCGACGGGTCCCGGAACAGCAGCAGCGCCAGTGTCCGCGTCCGCCCCGACCGCAGGTTGGAGGCCGCCCGGTCCACCGTATAGTTCAACTGCTTCGCGATCGCCTGGATGCGCGCGCGCGTCGCCGCGCTCACCGTCGTACTGCCGCGCAGCGCCCGGCTGACGGTCGGCTGCGACACGCCGGCGAGTTGCGCGATGTCGAAGGAGGTGGGCTTGCGGCCGGTCACCCCCGTCTCATCCTACCGCTGCGATACGCCGTCAACCGTGGCCCGGCTGCAACGGTGCCATATCGGCCGCATAGAATACGTATGCGCATTCCTTGGCTTCCACCGCGGCAAAATCCATTGCGGATACACACACATGCTCATGGCGACACAAGAGCGCCAAGGGCTCCTCGGGGAGGATAGTTATGATCGTTCGTACCGCCGCGTCGGCGCGCGCCGCCCGCCTCGCGCTTCATCTCGGCGCCAGCTCGCTGGCCCTGACGCTCGCCAGCCCGGCCTTCGCGCAGGCATCGACCACGGTGCCCGATCCGGCAGCCAGCACCAGCACCGGCGCAAATCCCAACGAGCCCGCCAGCGCCGGAGACCAGCAGGGCGACAACGCCGCCGTCACCGGTGACACCACGCCCCAGCAATCGCCCGTCGCGACCCAACCGGCACCGGAAGAGGAAGGCGCGGACATCGTCGTCACCGGCTTCCGCCGCGCCCTCGAAAACGCGGTGGTGGAGAAGAAGACCCGCGACCTCGTCGTTGAATCCATCTCGGCGGAGGATATCGGCAAGCTGCCCGACGCCTCGATCGCGGAGTCGATCGCGCGCCTGCCCGGCGTCACCTCGCAGCGCGTCAACGGGCGCTCCAACGCCATCTCGATCCGCGGCTTTGCCCCCGACTTCTCGACCACGCTTCTGAACGGCCGCGAACAGACCTCGACCGGCGACAATCGCGCGGTGGAATATGACCAGTATCCCGCGGAAGTCGTCAATCAGGTGCTGATCTACAAGACCGCGCAGGCCGGCCTGATCGGTCAGGGCCTGTCGGGCACCGTCGACCTGCGCACCATCCGCCCGCTCGATTATGGCCGGCAGGTCATCTCGGTCGGCGCGCGCGGCACCTATGCCGATATCGGCAAGCTGAACGCCGGTTCCAAGGAATTCGGCTACCGCGCGACCGCGACCTATGTCGACCAGTTCGCCGACGATACGCTGGGCGTCGCGCTGTCCGCCTCCTATCTGGACGAGCCGTACCAGATCCAGGAGTTCAACGCCTGGGGCTATGCGCAGGTGCCGGTGAACGGCACGCCGACCAACGTCATCGGCGGCTCCAAATCCTATGTCACCTCGACCACGCTGAAGCGCCTCGGCCTGTCCGGCACGGTGCAGTGGAAGCCGACCGATACCGTCACCACGACGCTCGACGCCTTTTACTCGGACTTCTCGGACGAGCAGATCAAGCGCGGCATCGAACTGCCGCTCGGCTTCGGCTCGCCCGCGCCGACGCTTACCAACCCGACCGTCACCAACGGTCTCGTCACCGGCGGCACATGGAACGGTGTGGAGGCGGTCGTCCGCAACGACGCCTTCGACCGCAAGGCCAAGCTCTACTCCTTCGGCTACAATGCCAAATATGAGGGCGACGACGGCTGGAACGCCCAGGTCGACGTGTCCTACTCGCTCACCAAGCGTCGCGAGCTGGTGCTGGAAAGCTATGCCGGCACGGGTTTCGGTCCCGGCGACGGCGCGACCGACACCATCGGTTTCCAGACGACGCCGAACGGCACCACCTTCACGCCGACGCTCAATTATTCCGATCCCGACCTCATCCAGCTTACCGATCCGCTCGGCTGGGGCGGCGCCACGCGTCAGGCCGGCTATTACAATGACCGCTCGGTCCGCGACTCGATCCGCCAGTACCGCGCCGAGATCGAGCGGGAGATCGGCAGCCCGATATCGGCTGCCCGTTTCGGCCTCAACTATACGACGCATGACAAGTCGCTGACGCCGAACCAGTTCTTCCTGGTACTTGCCAGTGGCGCTGCGCAGGGCACGTTGCCCAGCCAGTATCGGCTCGACCCGACCAACCTGTCCTATCTCGGCCTCGGACCGATGCTCAGCTACGATCCGCGTGCCGTGCTGGATGGCGGCGTCTATTCACTGACCCGCAACAACAGTAACGACGTGGTATCCTCCGCCTTCCGCGTGAAGGAGGACATCATGACCGCCTATCTCCAGGCGGATCTGCGCCAGCCGATCGGGTCGGCGGAACTGACCGGCAATATCGGTGTGCAGGCGATGCTCACCGAGCAGAAGTCGTCCGGTCTCGTCTTCAACGGCACCGGCTTCAGCACGATCACGCGGGGTGACGATTATCTGGACATCCTGCCCAGCGCGAACCTCAGCCTGCGTCTCGCCAGCGACTGGGTGATCCGCGCCGCCGCCGCCCGCCAGATGCAGCGTCCGCGCATGGACGACATGCGTGTCGCGCTCGGCTATGGCTTCAGCCTTCAGGAAGGCATCCTGACCGGCAGCGGGGGCAATCCCTTCCTCCGCCCGATCCGTTCTAATTCCTATGACGTGACGATCGAGAAGTATTTCGGCAATCGTGGCTATCTTGCGGTGCAGGGGTTCTTCAAGGACCTGAAGAGCTTCGTCTATAACCTGGAGGTTCCGTACGATTATTCGGGCTTCCCGCTGCCCCCGGCCGCTCCTGCGGGCACGCCGACGCTTGGCCGCGCGACCATTCCGATCAACGGCGAGGGCGGCAAGATCTACGGCGTCGAACTCGCCGGCACGCTGCCGCTCGGCCAGATCGTCGGTGCGCTCGATGGGTTCGGCGTGACCGGGGGCGGCTCCTATACCAAGACCGAAATCACCCCCACGCCGGGCGGCGCGGCGGAAGATATTCCCGGCTACTCGCGCTGGGTGGCGAACGGCACCGCCTTTTTCGAGAAGTGGGGCCTGAACGTGCGTGGCTCGGTCCGCTACCGTTCGACCTTCATCGGTGAACTGTCGGGCTTCGGTGCGCAGCGTACCCGCCGCCGGGCGGCCGGCGAACTGATCGTCGATGGCCAGATCGGCTACGACTTCTCGTCCGGCACCTTCAATGGCCTGTCCCTGTTCCTCCAGGGCCAGAACCTGACCGACGAGCCGTTCAAGACGATCAACGGCGCCAACACCGCCGAAGTGATCGACTTCCAGCGCTTCGGCCGCCGTTTCCTCGCCGGCTTCACCTACCGCTTCTGATGTCGCAGACCGCCCCCTCCACCCCGGAGGGGGCATTGCATGCCGAGGGGAGGCTCATGACCGGCTCCAGCACCCGAAGCGTGGTCATCGTCGGCGGCGGCACCGCCGGCTGGATGGCCGCGGCCGCGCTCGCCCGCTTCCTGCCGCCGGATCACCGCATCCGGCTGGTCGAATCCGACGCGATCGGCACCATCGGCGTCGGCGAGGCGACGATCCCTGCGCTGCGCATCTTCAACCATATGCTGGGGATCGACGAGGACGCGTTTCTGCGTGCGACGCAGGGCACGTTCAAACTCGGCATCGAATTTGCGGGCTGGTCCGGCGACGGCAGCCGCTATTGCCACGCCTTCGGCACCATCGGTCGCGCGCTCGGCCTCGTTCCCTTTCACCATTACTGGCTGCGCGCCGGCTGTCCGGACTCGCTGTGGAACTACAGCGCCGCCGCGCAGGCCGCCGCCGCCGGCCGCTTCGCCCGCGACCAGGGGCGCCCCGATCTGCCCAGCGGCATCGCCTGGGCGTTCCATTTCGATGCCACCCTCTACGCCGCCTTCCTGCGCCGCCATGCCGAGGCCGCCGGGGTGGAGCGCATCGAAGGCCGCATCACCGGCGTCGAGCGCGACGGCGAAACCGGCCACATCGCCGCCGTTCATCTCGAGGGCGATCGACGGGTCGCCGGCGACCTGTTCATCGACTGCTCCGGTTTTCGCTGCCTGCTGCTGGGCGAAACCCTCGGCACCGCGTTCGAGGACTGGTCCCACCACCTCCCCTGCGACCGCGCCATCGCCGTCCCCACTGCGCGCCTCGATCCGCTGCCCCCCTACACTCGCGCCACCGCCCACCCCGCCGGCTGGCAATGGCGCATTCCCCTCCAGCACCGCACCGGCAACGGCATCGTCTATGCCAGCGCCCATCTCTCCGATGACGAGGCCACCGCCCGCCTCCTCGCCGGCTGCGACGGCGCGCCCCTTGCCGACCCGCGAAATTTACGCTTCACCACCGGCCGCCGCCGCGCCGCCTGGGTCGGCAACTGCGTCGCGCTCGGGCTCGCCGCCGGGTTCATGGAGCCGCTGGAATCGACCAGCATCCACCTGGTCCAGTCCGGCATCGCCCGCCTGCTCGAATATTGGCCGGGCAAGGCGCTGGCCGGTGCCGACATCGCCGCCTTCAACCGCCGTACCGAGGCGGAATGGCTCGCGATCCGCGACCTGCTGATCCTGCACTACCATGCGAATGCCCGGCCCGAGCCCTTCTGGCAGGCACGCCGCGACGCCCCCCTGCCCGACAGCCTTGCCGAGCGCCTCGCCCTGTTCCGCGCCAATGGCCGCATCCTGCGCGAGAGCGACGAGCTGTTCACCGAGGTCGGCTGGCTCCAGGTCCTGATCGGCCAGGGCGTACAGCCCCTCGGCCACCACGCGCTCGCCGATGCGATTCCGCCCGCCGACCTTGCCGACTTCCTCGCGCTCGCCCGCACCCATGCCGCCGCCGTCGCCGCGCGCATGCCCGCCCACGACGCCTTCATCGCCGCGCACTGCGCCGCCCCCGTTCCAAAGGCCGCCTGATGAGACTATTCGCCCTCCTCGCCAGCACGTTGCTCGCCACTGCCACCGCGGCGCCCACCCAGGATTATCGACAGCGCCTGCCGCAGGACGAGGTGATCTACTTCGTCCTGCCCGACCGCTTCGAAAACGGCGATCCCGCCAACGACCGCGGCGGCCTGACCGGCGGCCCGCTCCGGACCGGTTTCGACCCCACGCACAAGGGCTTCTTCCACGGCGGCGACCTCAAGGGGCTGACGCAGCGTCTCGACTATATCCAGTCGCTCGGCGCCACCGCGATCTGGCTCGGGCCGATCTTCAAGAACAAGCCCGTCCAGGGTGCGAAGGGCCGGGAGAGCGCCGGTTATCACGGCTACTGGATCACCGACTTCACCACCGTCGATCCGCACCTCGGCACCGAGGCGGACCTGCGCGCCTTCATCGATGCCGCGCACGGCCGGGGGATGAAGGTCTATATGGACATCATCGTCAACCACACCGCCGATGTGATCCAGTACCGCGAATGCGCCGAAGGATCGCCCTGCCCCTACCGCGATCGCGGCAATTATCCCTATAGCCGCAAGGGCGGGCTGAACGGTGCCGCCATCAATCCCGGCTTTGGGGGCGACGGCGTGCAGACGCCGCAGAACTTCGCGAAACTCACCGACCCGACCTACGCCTACACCCCTTACGTTCCGCCTGCGGAGCGGAACGCCAAGACCCCCGCCTGGCTCAACGATCCCATCTATTACCACAATCGCGGCAACACGACCTTTGCCGACGAGAGCAGCACCACCGGCGACTTTTCCGGCCTCGACGATCTGATGACCGAGAACCCGCGCGTCATCGCTGGCATGATCGACATCTTCGGCGGCTGGATCGACCGGTTCGGCGTCGACGGGTTCCGCGTCGACACCGCCAAGCATGTGAACCCCGAATTTTGGCGCAGCTTCGTGCCCGCGATGCAGGCGCGCGCGCGTGCCAACGGCATCCCCAATTTCCACATCTTCGGCGAAGTCACCTCGGGCATGGAGCCTGGCTATCTCGCGCGCTGGACGAAGATCGCCGATTACCCGGCGGTCCTCGACTTCGCCTTCATGAACGCGGTGATCGACACGGTGGCGGGCAACAAGCCGACCAGCGAGCTGGCCTCCCTGTTCGAGGGCGACGTGCTCTACGCGCGAGGCGAGGACACCGCGATGATCCTTCCCACCTTTCTCGGCAATCACGACCATGGCCGTTTCGCCCGCGACGTGCGCGAGGCGAACCCGAACGCGTCGGACGACGAGGTGCTGAAGCGCGTCCAACTCGGCCATGCGATGCTCATGACGCTGCGGGGCGTACCCACCATCTATTCCGGCGACGAGCAGGGCTTTGCCGGCGACGGCAACGATCAGGACGCTCGCGAGGACATGTTCGCCAGCAAGGTCGCGGTCTATAACGACAACAAACTTGTCGGCACGACCGCGACCACCGCCACCGCGAACTTCGACACCAGCCACCCGCTCTACCGCGAAATTGCGACGCTGGCGAAACTCCGCCTCTCGCACCCCGCCCTCACCCGCGGCCGCCAGATCATCCGCGCCCGCGACGACAAGCCCGGCCTGTTCGCCGTCTCCCGCATCGATCCCGACACGGGCCGCGAGATCCTGCTCGCCTTCAACACCAGCGACAAACCCGTCACGCAAGGGATCGAGGTCGACACCGCCGCCGCCCGCTTCACCGCCCTTGCCGGCCCCTGCCCCACACAGGCCGCCGCACCCGGCAGCCTCCTTCTCACCCTTCCCGCCTTCGGCTACGCCGTCTGCGCCGCGGAGCCCCGTTGATGCCCCTCCCAAAACCCTGGTGGAAAGGCGCGGTGATCTACCAGATCTACCCGCGCAGCTTCGCCGACTCCAACAATGACGGCATCGGCGACCTCGCCGGCATCACCGCCCGCCTGGATTACGTCGCCAGCCTCGGCGTCGACGCCATCTGGCTTTCGCCCTTCTTCACCTCGCCGATGAAGGATTTCGGCTATGACGTCGCCGACTACCGAGACGTCGATCCGATCTTCGGCACGCTGGCCGATTTCGACGCCCTCGTCGCGCGCGCGCACGACCTGTCCTTACGCGTCGTCATCGATCAGGTGTACAGCCACACCTCCGACGAACATCCCTGGTTCGTCGAAAGCCGCGCCAGCCGCAACAACCCGCGCGCCGACTGGTATGTCTGGGCCGATGCCAGGCCGGACGGTTCGCCCCCGTCCAACTGGCAATCGGTCTTTGGCGGCCCGGCCTGGACCTGGGACGCGCGCCGCCGCCAATATTACCTCCACAACTTCCTGAAGGAACAGCCGCAGCTTCACGTCCACCTGCCCGCGGTGCAGGAGGAATTGCTCGCCACCGCGCGCTTCTGGCTCGATCGCGGCGTCGACGGCTTCCGCCTCGATGCGATCAACTTCATGATGCACACGCATGAGTTGACCGACAATCCGCCCGCCCCCGACACGGGCAAGGTCCGCACCCGTCCGTTCGATTACCAGCTCAAGATCCACAACCAGAGCCATGCCGGCATCCCGGCCTTTCTGGAGCGCATCCGCGCGCTGCTCGACGAATATGACGGCCGCTTCACCGTGGCGGAGGTCGGCGGCGACGATGCCGACCGCGAGATGAAGCTGTTCACCGAAGGGGCGAAGCGTCTTCACACCGCCTATGGCTTCGACTTCCTGTATGCCGATCGCCTGACCCCGGCGGTCGTCGCCGAGGCGCTGGAACGCTGGCCGGCGGGCGACAATATCGGCTGGCCGAGCTGGGCGTTCGAGAACCATGATGCGCCGCGCGCTGTCTCGCGCTGGGTGGCGCCCGACTATCGCGACCGTTTCGCGCGCATGAAGATGCTGCTGCTGCTCGCCCTGCGCGGCAATGTCTTCCTGTATAATGGCGAGGAGCTGGGGCTCACCCAGGTCGAGGTGCCCTTCGACCGGCTGCAGGATCCGGAGGCGATCGCCAACTGGCCGCTCACCCTGTCGCGCGACGGCGCCCGCACGCCCATGCCGTGGAGCAGCAACGCCGTGAACGGCGGCTTTTCCGACGCCCGGCCCTGGCTGCCGCTGGGCGAGGATCATGCCCAGTTCGCGGTCAACCGGCAGGAGGGCGATCCCGCCTCGCTGCTCAACCTCACGCGCGCGCTCATCCGCCTGCGTCGCGAGAACCCGGCACTCGCCACCGGCGACCTGCACCTCGTCACGGTCACCGATACGCTGCTCGCCTTCGAGCGTCATGAGGGGGATCAGACGCTGCTCTGCGTCTTCAACATGGCCGAAACCCCTGCCCGCTGGGCGCCGCAAGACGCCGATGCGTGGCGCCCCCTCACCCATGTCAACGACTGCACCGGCTGGCGCTTCGGCCCCTATGCCGCCCTGATCGCGGAGAAGATCGCATGACCCGTATCGCCACCCTACTGGCCCTCGGCCTCGCCACCACCACGGCGTCCGCACAGGACACTGCCGCGCCGGCCGTCAACGAAACCTTCAAGTTCGCCCGCCCCGCCGACCAGCCGGAGGCGATCGAAACCTCGCCCGATGGCCGCATCGCCGTCTCCGTCACCACCGACAATGACGGCCGCGCGCTCTGGTCCGTCTCGCGCGGCGGCACGCTGATCGTCGCCCCGTCGCGCCTCGGCTTCCTGTTCACCGACGCGCCCAAGATCGAGCGTCAGTTGCGCATCCAGTCGGTCACCCATGCCAAGCCCGTCGACACGACATGGACGCAACCCTGGGGCGAATGGCGCACGATCCGCGACAATCACAAGGAGATGCGCGTCCGCCTCATGGAGACGACGCCGCTCCACCGCGTCATCGACGTCGTGTTCCGCGTGCAGGACGATGGCATCGGCTTCCGCTACGAGGTGCCCGATCAGGCGAACATGCACGGCGCCAACATTGCCGACGAGCTGACCGAATTCAGCTTCGCCGAAGATGCCACCGCCTGGTGGAAGGTCGCATTCCAGTGGAATCGCGAGGAATATCTCTACCAGCGCACCCCCCTGTCCGCGGTCGGCACCGCCGCCACCCCGATCACGCTGAAGCTGGCCGGCGGCACGCATGTCGCGCTGCACGAGGCCGCCCTCGTCGATTATGCCTCCACCGCGGTGATGAAGACCGAAGGCAACACGCTGCGCACCGTCCTCACCCCCGGCTCGGGCGGACCGAAGGTGGTGAAGACGGGAAGCTGGACGACGCCGTGGCGTACCCTGCTCATCGCCGACGACGCTCCCGGCCTTTATATGAGCCACCTCATGCTCAACCTGAACGAGCCCAACAAGCTGGGCGACGTGTCCTGGGTGAAGCCGGGCAAGTTCGTCGGCGTGTGGTGGAACATGATCAAGGGCGACTGGACATGGGCGCGCGGCCCCCGCCACGGCGCCACCACCGCCAACGTCAAGAAATATATCGACTTCGCCGGCGCCAACAACATCCAGGGCGTACTGGTGGAGGGCTGGAACGTCGGCTGGGACGGCGACTGGGCCGGCAATGGCAGTGCGATGCAGTTCGCCACCCCGACGGCCGATTTCGATGCGGACTATCTCGCGAACTATGCCAAGTCGAAGAAGGTCTCGCTGATCGGCCATCACGAAACCGGCGGTGCCGCCAGCCATTACGAAAGCCAGTTCGACCAGGCGTTCAAATTCGCCGCCGATCACGGCGAGCATGTGGTGAAGACCGGCTATGTCGCCGATGCCGGCCAGATCGAGCGCGCCAACCCGGACGGCTCCATCGCGCGCGAATGGCATGAGGGCCAGTGGATGGTGAACCATCATCTGCGCGTCGTGCAGGCCGCCGCCAAATACCGCGTCGGCATCGACGCGCACGAACCCGTAAAGGACACGGGGCTGCGCCGTACCTACCCGAACTGGCTGGCGCGCGAGGGGTCACGCGGCATGGAATATAACGCATGGCCCGGCAAGAACCCGCCCGAACATGAAGCGAACCTCGCCTTTACCCGCATGCTGGAGGGGCCGATGGACTTCACCCCCGGCGTGCTCAGCCTGACCGGTTCGGACAACAGCCCGATCCAGTCGACCATCGCCAAGCAGCTCGCGCTCTACGTCGTCCTCTATTCGCCGGTGCAGATGGCCGCCGACACGCCGGAGAACTACGCGAAATACCCGGACGCCTTCCGCTTCATCCGCGACGTGCCCACCGATTGGCAGGACACCCGCGTGCTGAACGGCGAGGTCGGCGACTTCGTCACCTTTGCGCGGGCCGATCGCAACAGTCGGGACTGGTATCTGGGCAGCATCACCGACGAAAACCCGCGCAACGTGACGGTCACGCTCGACTTCCTCAAACCCGGCCGCACCTACACCGCGCAAATCTACAAGGACGGCCCCGGCGCCACCTACGCCACCGAAGCCCGCCACGCGATCGCCTTCGAGACGAAGCGCGTGAAGAAGGGCGACACGATCATCCTGTCGCTCGCCCCCGGCGGCGGCCAGGCCATCCGCTTCAAGGCAGGCCGCTGATACAAACAAGAGGCCTCTCCCCTTCGGGATCGACAGATGAACAGCACCGGGTGCCGTTCACCTGTCGATGGGTTGGGGTGGGACGCTTCCACTAACGCGCTGCTGACAAGGAAATGCCCGGCTGGCCCGACTAGGCCGCAGACTCCTAAATGTGAAATGTCCAAAACCGCCCATCGCCAGCCTTTCAGAGCCAGTTCCATGGTTCCTGATTGCCAACCTTCGTTCATCAATGCACGCTGCTCCCATGGAGCATGCTACCCTCGTAGGATTTCTGACCGGTGAGCTTTCGCCGGAGGTGCTGGTTGATGAGATCTCTACCGAAGTGAATGCCTGCGAAGCGTCCTTCCAAGCGGGTGAGAACGGCTACATTATCATCACTGATGGTAGACCCGTCAAAGTAACGAGAGAAGGCGCACGACGACTGCTCGCGGCTATAGCCCATGAGCGATTGCCGTTCCAACCGGCGAACTACGTCGCAGATTCTATCATCATGAATGACGACTTTGATTTAGCGGATGATGCCGTTCGCGACGCAATTAACTTTGTGGCAGATGACAGCAGGCTACCTTGCACGATGCAACGATCAAGGCATTAGCGACCTAGCTAAAGGTAAGCTTTCAAAGCTTTATGCTCAAAGCGGCTATTTCGCTTACGCCTCAATTGTTGCCAGTAAGTCACGACGCTCGCGTGCTTCAAAGCGGACATCGGGCCACGCCGCGCGCTCATGATAGAAACAGCGGCGCCCACACAGAGGCACTTGCGGATCTTCTAATCCTGACACTACGAAGGCGTATCATTTTGTTTGAGTTGGGGGCATATGAAACAATCAACGTTTGCAATGATACCTTTGTTGCTGCTGGCAAGCGCCTGCGGCGGTGGCGGCGAATCAA
>NZ_JALNUQ010000071.1:0-18141 GCF_026540875.1 Sphingomonas sp. GM_Shp_2 | reverse complement strand
CGGATGTCGGCGCCGCCGCCGATGTCGCGATGACCAGCGGCGCGGCCGGCTCCGCCACCGGCGTCATGCTGCCCGTCCGCCATGCGTCATAGGCGCGGTAGAAATCGGTGAACGGCCGGTCCAGTTCGGGCAGCTTGGCGAGGGCGAACGCCCCCAACTGCCCGTCCGACACGGTGGCGCTTTCCGCCAGCACCTGTGTCGCCGCCGCGCAGAAACCGGCGCGCGCGGGCGTCTGCGAAAAGAAGTTGTAGAGCCGCGTCATCGTGTCGTCATACCGGTCGCGCCAGTCGCCGCCCCCCGCCTTGAACTCGGCGGACAGCCGCGTCTCGGCGGTGGCCAGCGTCTTCTTGTGCGTGGTCAGCAGCGCATTGTAGCGCGCGACATTGCCCGCCTCCTCCGCGCCGCGACACGCCAGCGCCGCGACGTTGAGGGCGGAGCGCAGATGCCACAGCGTCGCCGCCTCGCTCAGCGCGCGGTTCGGGGTCGGGTAGCTGCCATCGGCCAGGCGCACCGGGATGGTCATGCCCGGCGTCGCGCCCGGCGGCAGGCTGGGCCGTGCCGGTGGCGGGGCTGCGACCATGATCGGCGGTGGCGCGACCCTTGCCACCTCGCGCTGCCCGGCGCAGGCGGCCAGCGCCAGTCCCAGGGCGACGGGGGTCGCGCGTGTCAGAAATTGGCGGCTTGTCATCATCCCTGAATCCCTGGCGTCATCTTGCCGCCCCCGGCTTGCCCCCCACCATGGCGATTCGCGGTTAACGCGTCGTAACCTGTGCGATGAAACGCACGGGGTATCAGGCGGCGCGCGCCTGCAGCGCGGTTGCCGCCTCGGCCATCAGGTGCGCGATGATGTCGGCGATCGGCTCTTCCTTCGTCACCATGCCGACCGACTGGCCGGCCATCACCGACCCATGCTCGACATCGCCGTCGATCACCGCGCGGCGCAGCGCACCCGCCCAGTAATGCTCGATCTGCAACTGCGCCTCGGCCATCGCCACGCTGCCCTCGTCCAGCAACAGCGCCACCTCGCGCTGCTTGGCGGTGAACAGCTCGCCACCGGCATTCTTCAGCGCGCGCACCGGGATGACCGGCAGGCGCGGATCGATCTGCACGCTCGCCACCGCGTCGCGGGCAGAGGCCCGGATGAACGCCTTCTTGAAATTGGGATGCGCGATCGATTCGGTGGCGCACACGAATCGCGTACCGAGCTGCACGCCGGCCGCGCCCATATCGAGATATCCGGCGATCGCCTCGCCGCGCCCGATCCCGCCCGCGACGAACACCGGCACGGCGCCCGCGATCTCGGGCAGCATCTCCTGCGCCAGCACGCTGGTCGATACCGGGCCGATATGCCCGCCGGCTTCCATCCCCTCGATCACCAGCGCATCGACGCCCGAGCGGATCAGCTTCTTGGCGAGGCTGAGTGCGGGCGCAAAGCAGATCACCTTGGCCCCCGTCGCCTTGATCGCCTCCAGCGACCCCTTGGGCGGCAGGCCGCCGGCCAGTACGACATGGCCGACCCGGTGGCGCCCGCAAATCTCGATCAGGTCGAACAGTTGCGGATGCATGGTGATCAGGTTCACGCCGAACGGCCGCTCGGTCAGCGCCTTCGTGCCCGCGATCTCCGCGTCCAGCAGCGCGGGCGTCATCGCCCCGCACGCGATCACGCCGAACCCGCCCGCATTCGACATCGCGGCAACCAGATGGCGCTCCGACACCCAGGACATGGCCCCCGCCATGATCGCCACGTCGGACCCGAGGAATTCGGCCCCGCGCGCCATGCGGGTGGCCAGGCGCTGTTCGCCGGTATTGATGGTGAGCGTATCGGTCATCGACGCTCCATGCCGTGGCGAGCACCACACGGCAAGATGGGGTTCACGCGAAGCCGCGAAGACGCGAAGAGGAGACGCAGGGGACGCCGAGCGCTTTCACGCACGCCAGCGCATGCATTTTCGACCGGCCGTAACAGAGCGCGAGAGAGCGGCCGAAACCGCCACCCCCGCGCCTCCGCGCGAACAAAAATCTTCGCCGCTTCGCGCCTTCGCGTGACCCCAAAAACCCGAAGAGAGATGAACCGCCTATGCCGCCTCGGCATCCAGCCCATAGGCGGTATGCAGCACGCGCACCGCCAGTTCGGTATAATCCTCCTCGATCAGCACGCTCACCTTGATCTCGGAGGTGGTGATGGCAAGGATGTTGATGCCCCGCGCACCCAGCGTCTGGAACATGGTCGAGGCGACGCCGGCATGGCTGCGCATGCCCACGCCCACCACCGAGATCTTGGCGACGCGCGTGTCGTGCACCAGCTTTTCGAAGCCGATGTCGCCGCGCGCCTTGTCCAGCACGTCCAGGCTGCGCGGCAGGTCGGCGGCGGGAACGGTGAAGGTCACGTCGGTCGAGGCCGCGTTGCCGGCGGTCGCATGCGCGATGTTCTGGACGATCATGTCCACGTTGATCCCGGCATCGGCCAGCGGCGCGAAGATCGCGCCGACCGAACCGGGTCGGTCGGGCACGGCGACCAGCGTGATCTTCGCTTCGTTCTTGTCGTGTGCGATGCCGGTGATGAGCTGGCGTTCCATGTCGTCGATTTCCTCCTCGCCCACGATCAGCGTGCCGCGATGTCCGTCTTCGTCCCGTGCGTCGTCGAACGAGCTCAAGACCCGCACGCGCACCTGTTCCTTCATCGCCAGCCCTACCGAGCGGGTCTGGAGCACCTTGGCCCCCACGCTCGCCAGTTCCAGCATTTCCTCATACGTCACCTTGGACAGCTTGCGCGCCCTGGGTACGATGCGCGGATCGGTGGTATAGACGCCGTCGACATCGGTGTAGATGTCGCACCGCTCCGCCTTCATCGCCGCCGCGACCGCGACTGCCGAGGTGTCCGATCCGCCGCGGCCCAGCGTCGTCACCCGGTTGTCCTCGGCCACGCCCTGGAATCCGGGGATCACCGCCACTTCGCCCGCGTCCAGGCTCCGGTCCAGCGCGTCGGTGTCGATCGTCCCGATCCGCGCCTTGGCGAAGGCGCTGTCGGTATGGATCGGCAATTGCCAGCCCAGCCACGACCGCGCCGGCACGCCCATCGCCTGCAGGGTGATGGCCAGCAGCCCGCTGGTGATCTGCTCGCCGGCGGAGACCACCACGTCATATTCGCGCGGGTCGTACAGCGAGGACGCCTCGCGGCAGAACCCGACCAGCCGGTCCGTCTCGCCCGCCATCGCCGACACGACGACCGCGACCTGATTGCCCGCCTCGACCTCGCGTTTGACCCGCGCCGCCACGTTACGGATGCGCTCGATCCCGGCCATCGACGTGCCGCCGAACTTCATCACGATACGTGCCATGGGCGCTTGCCATTCTCCTTGGGGTAAAACGGCGGCCCTGATAGGTAGCCGCCATGACGAACGCAAGCGACACGATCGAATCTACCATAAATGCCGCCGAGGCCGCACATTTCGGAAAGATGGCGGCCGACTGGTGGGACCCCAGGGGATCGAGCGCGATGCTGCACCGGCTCAATCCGCCGCGCCTCGCCTATATTCGCGAACAGGTCGATCTGCACTGGAACGCCGACGGCACCGGCTTCACCCCGCTCGCCGGGCGCACCGCGCTCGATGTCGGGTGCGGCGCCGGGCTGCTCGCCGAACCGCTCGCCCGGCTGGGTGCCGCCGTCACCGGCCTCGACGCCGCGCCCGAGAATATCGCGGTGGCCGAGATACATGCCGCGCAAGGCGGGCTCGCCATCGATTACCGCGCCGGCAGCGTCGAGTCCCTGCGCAACGAGCGTTTCGATCTCGTCACCTGTCTGGAGGTGATCGAGCATGTCGAGGACCCGGCCCGCTTCGTTCGCGGCCTGGCCGACGCGCTGGCGGAGGACGGTCTGCTGATCCTCTCCACGCCCAACCGCACGCCGGTGTCGCGCCTCGCGATGATCACGCTTGCCGAAGGGTTCGGCGCGATCCCGCGCGGCACGCATGACTGGAACAAGTTCCTGACCCCCGACGAGCTGACCGCGCTGTTCGAGGATGCCGGGCTTCGGGTCCGCGACGTGCGCGGCCTCGCCTTCACGCCGTCGCGCGGCTTCGCGTTGAGCGATTCGACCGCGCTCGACTATTTCCTGACCGCCACCCGGGCCTGACGGTGCGCGTCGCCCCTGCCGGTGCGCCTGTCCCGGCGCGCCGGCTGCTGCCATGGGCGCTGCTCGCCGCGGTGCTGATGGGCCTGACGCTCACCCGCACGGTCGATCACGATGAAAGCCAATATGTCGCGGCAACCGTGCTCGCCGCGCACGGCCTGATGCCGTATCGGGATTTCGCCTATCTTCAGGGCCCTTTGCAGCCGCTGCTGTTCGCGCCCCTGGCCTGGGCCGCGGGGGCATGGACCTGGCCGGCGCTACGCCTCGTCAACGCATTGCTCGGCGCCCTCACCATCGCCTTCGTCCACCGCGCCGTGCGCCGCCTGGGCGCCGCCCCCCGCGCCGCCGCGGCGGCCGCCGGGTTGATGCTGCGCTGCGACATCCTGCTCTTCTCCATCGGCGTTGCGCGCAACGACGCGCTGCCCGCCGCCCTCTTCGCCGCCGCGCTGGTCGTGATGACACGGCTGCGCGGCGGGGCGGCGACGCGAGGAAGCGCGCTGCTCACCGGCCTGCTGCTCGGCGCCGCCGCCGCGGCCAAGGTCAGCTATGCGCTCCCCGCCATCGCCTACGGCGTGTGGGCGCTCGCCGCGCCCCGCCGCCACCGGCCGCTCTGGCTGATCCTCGGCGCCGTTCCGCCTGCGCTGCTCGTCGCCTGGTGCTGGTGGAGCGCGCCGGAGGGGTTCCTGTTCGGCGTCTTCCACTTTCCCGCCGACGCGCCCGCCGAATATTATGCGCTTCACCCGTGGAAGCTGTCGCTGGCGGCGAAACTGGTCGATTCGCTCAAGTTTCTCGCGCTCGGCCCCGCGCTTGTCGCGCTCGCCTTCGTCATCGGCCGCGGGCGGATGCGTGCGCTGGCGCCGCTGCTGTTCGCGTGCGCGGTGGCGGCACTCGCCCCGCAGCCGACCTGGCGGCAATATTGGCTGCCCTTCCTGCCGCCGCTGTTCATCGCGCTGGCGCTCGCCTGGCATCGCCGCCCGCCGGGCCGCAACTGGCGGATCGCGTTCGGCATCACCGCCGCCGCCGGGCTCGCCCCCAGCGTCGCCGCGCTCGTCACCGCGAATGGCATGTCGCTGGGCGAGGCGATGCGCACCTCCGCCGCGATCCGCGCCACCATGGACCGCGCGGGCGTCACCGGCCCCGTCGCCACCCTCTCTCCGCAATTCCTACCCGCCACCGGACGCCTGCCCGATGCCGACTTCGCTACCGGCCCCTTCTACTTCCGCAGCCGGCATCTGCTCGATCCCGCCGCGGAAAGCCGGCTCCACCTGCTCAGCCACGCCCGCCCCCGCGTCTCGGCCGATTGGGTGCTGATCGGCGGCGAAGGCCCCCGGACCAGCGGCAATCCCGATCTCGATGCGGCGCTCGCCCGCGCTGCCGGCGGGCCGCGCACGCCCGTTCCCGGCACCGCCTTCCAACTCGTCCGCGTGGAACAGCCACCCTCCCGCACCCGTTAAGGGACAAGGAGATAGCCATGACCGACCGCGACATCCCACCCGAAGCCGGCAAGCGCCCGCCCTTTGCCAAGCCCGAACCGCCGCTCGGCGCGATCGGCACGGGCAAGGGCTATTCGGGCCAGGAATATGACAGCGCCGGCCAGGCCGAGTGGCGTGCCGGTCAGGATGCACAGGCGGTCGCGCCGGAGGGGATCGTGCGTGGCAGCGGCACCGCCGCCGGTGGCGGTGCACCGGGCGAGGATTACGACCCCAACACGCCGGGCGCCGCAGACGAAAGCCCGCAGGCCGGCGCCGGCCCGGATCGCCGCCCGACCTGACCCGCCACGCGCCGGCCGAGCGCCTGCGCATAATAGGCCATCAGTTCCTCGGCATGCTCGCGGTCGCTGCGCACCGTCGTCGCGACCGCGGCCGCCGCCTGGCGAAGCGCGGGCCGGTTCCGCGCATAAAGCCGCCCGATCGCCGCCGCACAGGCCAGCGGGTCGCGCGCGGCATATAGTTCCGCGCACGCCGGATCGGCGACCTCCGCACACCCGCCCGTATCCGGCACGATCAGCGGCAGGCCGGAGGCCATCGCCTCGCACGCCACCAGCCCGAACGGCTCCGCCTCGGCACCATGGATCAGCGCATCGGCGCTTGCCATGATCCGCGCCAGCCGCTCGCGATCATACACCGGCCGGAACAGTCGGATATGCGGCGATCCGGCGGCCCGCGCCTCCAGCCGGGCGCTGTCGTTGCCCGTGCCGATCTGGATCAGCCCCACCGGCAGGGTCGTGCCCGCGCGCAGCACGGCGTCGATCACCATCGCCCAGCGCTTTTCGGCATGGTGCCGCCCCAGCCCCAGCAGCAACAGGCCGTGTTCGGGCAGGTCGCACTGCGCGAGCAGGCACCGGCGCAGCCCTTCATCGCGCAACGTCGGCGAGAAATGCGCCCGCTCGATCCCCAGCGGCATCGCCGCATCGATCCGCACCCCGCGCGACCGCAGCCGCTTGTCCAGCGCCGGTCCGTTCGTCACCACCACGTCATAATGGTCGAGGAAGCGGCCCATGTAGCGGCTGTACCAGGCAAAGGCGCGCTCGATCCGCGCCGGGCTCGCCAGCCCCTCGAACCAGCGCAGCGGATAGGCCGCGACATTGTCGTTGTGCATGAAGAAGGATTTGAGCGCCCGGCCCTGCCACTGCCCGACGATCCATGCCGGCCGCCACGGCGAGCAGCATTCCACCACGTCCGGCTGCAACCGGTCCAACGCGGCATGGATGGGCGCGGCGTCCCAGAACAGTCCGTAATTGCGGTCGAACGGCATGCCCGGCGAGCGGATATATTCCACCCGGCCGCCGCCGGGCCGCGGCTCCACCCGGTCTTCCCGGCCCGGCGCCAGCACGATCAGTTCGTGCCCCATGTCCGCCAATATGCCGATCTTGCGATCGATATAGGTGCGCACGCCGCCACCCGCGGGCGAGTAGAATTCGTTGACGTCGACGATGCGCAAGGGGGCGCCCTGGCCTCAGTCCGGATCGACCGGGCCGAAGCCGCCCAGCCCGCGTAAGTATTGCATGCGGATCGTCAGCGTGGTCACGCCCGGCCCGATCTGCACCACCGCCTGTTCCACCTTGGGCCGCCGCCGCCCGATCTTCTCCGCGCTGGCAAAGCCCGCGCCATCGTTCCAGAAGCTGAACTTGTTCTTGCCGTCGCGGTCATGCACCACCAGCAGCGCATAGCGCCCCGCCTGGGGTACCCGCATGCACAGCGACGGATTGCCCGACGGCGGTGTCGGCGTCTGGATCCGGCGAAAGGTCTTGCCCTCCTTCAGCAGGTCGCGGTCGTCCTTCAGGAAATCGTCCTCGTTCGCCGGATACAGCTCCAGCTTCAGATTGCCCTTGCGATCCTTCAGGCCCTGCACATGGACCAGCACCGCCGGTCCCCGGTTGCCGGTGCACGCCGCGGCCTCCGGCCCCGCCACCTGTGCGGCGGCACCCCCAGGTACCACCACCGCCGCCAGCATCCCCAACCACCAAGCCTTCATCATCTGGACCTCGTCATCAGCGCGTGCAGACCGAACAGCGCGATCAGCACCACATGAACCAGCAGGGTCAGCGCGGCGGTAAACGCCACCAGCTCCGACAATGCCCGGTCCTGGCCGATCAGTATGATGGCGAAGTTGGCGAAAAGAAGGTCCTTGTTCGGCACCAGCGGCAGGCGCGACACCAGCAGGCGTCCCGCCGCCAGGAACAGCCACATGCCGATCGACACGTCGGGCAGCGCGAAATGCCAGGTCAGCGCGATCAGCACCGATCCCGCCAGCAGGCGCAGGCAATGCGCCCCGAACACCCACCACAGGAGCGGCCGATCGAGCGAGAAGACCTTTTTGGAAAAGATCAGGAAGGGCAGCGATGTCGCCATCACGATCGCGGTCGATCCCAGCACGGTGCGCATCTGGTCCGCACTCAACAGGTAGCGCGCCAGCGGCAGCGCGATCACGATCATCAGCAGCGTGATCGCGTTGCCCGCGATCGCGGACAGGATGCTGACATCCTTCACCGCGCCGAACGGTGCCGCCACCATCCTGGCCCGCGCCCGCGCCCAGGCGTAGAAATACGCCTCGCCCGAATATCCGAACACCACCTCGTTCGCGATCCGCTTCTTGATGAGCGCGATCAGGCCGGATGGCGGAATGCCCCATAACCGGCGGAAGATCAGATAGTCGCCGGTGGGCAGCGACATGTAGAGCGCGGCGAAGCACAGATAGAAGCGCGGGTCGCCCGGCACCGACCGGCCGAGCCCGGCCAGCCCCTGCCCCAGCAGCTCGCGCCCCAGCCCTGCGACCATCGCCAGCGTCAGCACCGCGCCGATCACCGCCGGCCAGCGCCGTTTCAGCGTCTTCAGCGGCTCCAGCCCGGCCAGATCGGCCGGCACATCCGCGATACGCTGCGATGTCATACGCCCGTTCCGATCAACAGAGTTCTTCACCAGGGTTCTGACCAACGCCTCATCGCTCGAAAGGGCGCGCGGAACCAGCGTGCCGTTACTGATGAAATGCGTCGTACGTGTGACCGCAAACGATCGCAATGGAGCGCCAGCGGACGATTGCCTCGCCATCTGGATGCCCCTAGTCGCCAGACGATGCCGGCGCGCCATATCCTTACTTATGCTCAGGCACTTCGCGGCGGCGTGGAGCGCGCGCAGCTTCGCCTGGTGCGCGGATGGCTGGATGCCGGGCGCGACGTGACGTTGCTTTTGGACGAGGAGGGGGGCGCCTTTTGGGGCGAATTGCCCGAATCGCTTCACCCGATTCGCCGCGGGCGGCTGGCGGGCGCGTTGCCCCGCACCGTCGCCGATTTGCGCCCGGACATCATCTTCTGCCCCGGCAACCATTATACCGGTCTTGCCGCCTGGACGCGCCTGCGCCTGGGGCGCGATTGCCCGCCGATCGTCGCCAAGATGTCGAACGCCTGCCACCGGCCGGACTTCGCCGCGCCCGTGCGCTGGGGTCATGCCCGCTGGCTCGGCACCCACCGCCGCTTTCTGGACGGCCTTGTCGCGATGACCCCGGCGACCGCCGCGGAGGCGAGCGCCGCCACCGGCCTGCCCGCCATCGTCATCCCCAATCCCCCCGCCCCGCCGCCGCCCGTCCGGTCACCGTTCGGGCAGCGCACGATCATCGGCGTCGGCCGGCTGGAGCCGCAAAAGCGCTGGGATCGCCTGATCGCCGCGCTGCCCGCGCTGGACAACGATGTGCGGCTCGTCATTCACGGCGAAGGCAGCCTGCGCCCGGTGCTTGAGGCGCAGATCGCCCGCGCGGCGCTGCAACGCCGCGTGACCCTGCCCGGCCACACCGCCGATCCGCTGGCGGCGATGGCGGCGGCGCATGTCGTCGCGCTGGTCTCGGATTATGAAGGGGTGCCGGGCGTCCTGCGCGAGGCGCTGTCGGTCGGCCGCCCGGTCGTCGCCACCGATTCGTCGCCCGCCGTGGCGGAGATCGTCGCCACCCCCGCGCTCGGCACCATCGTCGGCCGCGACGACGCGCCCGCGCTCGCCGCCGCCCTGCGCCACTGGCTCATGCCGGGCACGCGCCTTCCGCCACCCGTCGCCCCGCCCGGCCACGAAGCGGCCGCACGCTATCTCGCCTTATTCGACCGGATCGCCGCTGCCCGCTGACCCGTCGCGCTCGTCCTCGCGCTCCGACGAGCGTTCCAGCGCGGTCTTGATCGCCGCGGTCATCGGATCGGCCAGGGCCAGCCCCAATATCCCGAACAGCGCGCCCGCCATGATCTGTGCCCCCAGCGTCAGCGCGGGCGGCAGGTCCACCGTCTTCTTGGCGACGATTGGCAGCAGGACGTAGCCGTCGAACGTCTGCACGATCACATAGGTCCCGATCGCCCACAGCCCCGTATCCACGCCCGACGAGAAGCCGACCGCGATCATCAGCGCCCCGCTGATAAAGGCGCCGATATTGGGAATGAATGCCAGCAGCCCGGTCAATATGCCCAGGATCATCGCCATCGGCACGCCGCCGATCATCAGGGCCACCCCGGTCAGCACCCCCTCGACCAGCATGCCCAGCAACCGCCCGGCGAGCAGCCGGCGCAGCACCCGGCCGACCCGTTCCAGCACCAGCCGGAACTCCGCCCGGTTCGCCCGCGGCACCATCCATTCCAGCCCGCGCTGATAGATGCGCGGGTCCATCGCCACGAACAGGCCGATGACCAGGATCATGAAGAAGGTGGTCAGCGCCCCCACCGCGGTGCCGACCCAGGAGGTGATGCGTCCGATCGATCCCATCGCCTGCCGCGCCAGCCCGCTGACGTCGGACGCGCCCGGCATGATGCCCTGCCGGTTCAGCCAGCCGGTCACCTTGTCCGCCTGCCCCTCCAGCGTGGAGCGGAGCTGCGTCACCTGCTGCGTCACCTCCACGCCCGTCAGGTAGAAGGTGCCGAGCAGGAACGCCACGGCGAGCAGGCATATGATCAGCAGCCGCCAGCCGCGTCCGATCGGCAGCACCCGGCCGAGCAGGCGCACGCCCCCGTCCAGCACCGCCGCGAACACCAGCCCGGCAAAGATGATCAGCAGCGGCTGGACCAGCAGCACGACCAGCGCCAGCGCGCCGGCAAGCCCGATCCAGATCGACGCGCGCTGCAATTCGCGCCGCGCGAACCCGCTGCGCCATTCCAGCGGCGCCGCCTCGGTCACGTCCGGCGCGCCCTTGGCCGGGCTGTCGGTCACGGCCTGGTCTCGACCGGGTGCAGCGACGTGCCCGCCCGGCCGGAGCGCAGCGATCCCCACCAGGTCAGCGGGTTCAGCGTCGCGTCGCCGTCCAGGCTGAACGTCACGAACTCGGCCCGGCCGCCCAGATTTTCATAGGGCACCGCACCGCCCAGCCCCAGTTCGGACAGCGCGAAGCGGCTGTCGGCGGAACGGTCGCGATTGTCGCCCATCAGGAAGACATGATTGGCGGGGATGCGGATCGGCCCGTAATTGTCGCCCGGGCTCCATCCCAGTTCCACCGTGTCGTAGCGGCGGCCGTTCGGCAGCGTCTCGGTCACGATCGGCAGGTGGCACACCTCGGTGCCGTCGGCGCGGGTCACCCGCGCTTCCTCGCCATAATCCTCGGCCTTGCACGGGCTGTTGGTGTCGACGGGGATATCCTCGTAATGCACCGCACCGCGCCCCACCGGCCGGCCGTTCAGGATCACCGTGCCGTCGCGCACCTCCAGCCGGTCGCCCGGCAGGCCGATGACGCGCTTGATATAATCGTTGCGCGTGCCCGGCGGCGTCACGATCACCACATCGCCGCGCACCGGCAGCGATCCGAACAGGCGCCCCTTGATGAAGGGCAGTTGCACCGACCAGCTATCCTCGGGCTGGCGCAGCACCAGCCCCTTGAAGATCGCCACCGGGTTCGGGATCGTCGGCGAGACGAACGACCAGCCATAGGCGAATTTCGACACCACCAGCCGGTCGCCGACCTGCAGGCCCGGCAGCATCGATTCGGACGGGATGTAGAACGGCTTGGCGATGAAGCTGTGGAAGCCGAGCACGATCAGGATCAGCCAGAAGATCCCCTTCACCTCGCCCCACCAGTCGGTGCCGGTGCGCCGGTGCGCCTCGGACTGTGCCGCCTCCGGCGTGCCCGCCCCGGCCGGGCCTGCATCACCCGACTGGGGTGTCTGGTTGCCGTCCAACACCGCGTCCTTCATGGATTGGCTTCCGGTATCGCCTCGATAATCACGAAGGCCTGTGCCCAGGGATGATCGTCGGTCATGGTCAAGTGAATATGTGCGCCGTGGCCCGCAGGGATCAGCGCGTCAAGCCTCGCTTTCGCCCCCCCGGTCAGCGCCAGCGTGGGTGCACCTGAAGGCGCGTTGACGACGCCGATGTCGCGCATGAACACGCCCGCCGCAAAGCCCGTGCCCACCGCCTTGGAAAACGCCTCCTTGGCCGCGAAGCGCTTGGCCAGCGTCCCCGCCCTGGTGAACGGCCGCCGCGCCGCGCGCGCCAGTTCCACTTGCGTGAACACACGGTTTTCGAACCGGGCGCCGAACCGCTCCAGCGAATGGGCGATCCGCTCGATCGAACACAGGTCCGATCCCAGCCCGATGATCACCGGGCCGCATCCATCTCGGCGCGCATCCGTTTCACCGCTTCGCCCAGCCCGGTAAACAGCGCCTCGCCGACCAGGAAATGCCCGATATTCAATTCGCGAATCTGCGGAATGGCGGCGATCGGCGCGACATTGTCATAGGTCAGGCCGTGCCCGGCATGCACCTCGATGCCGTTCTTCGCCGCCAGCGCCGCGGCGTCCGCCAGCCGGCGCAGCTCCTCGGCCCGCGCCTCGCCCTCCAGTTCGGCATAGCGCCCGGTATGCAACTCGACCACCGGCGCGCCCAGGCGGACCGCCGCCTCGATCTGGCGCGCATCGGGCTCGATGAACAGCGACACGCGGATGCGCGCGGCGCCCAGTTCGCGCACGAGCGGCGCCAGATGGTTGTGCTGCCCCGCCGCGTCCAGCCCGCCCTCGGTGGTGCGCTCCTCGCGCTTTTCGGGCACGATGCATGCGGCGTGCGGACGATGCTTCAGCGCGATGGCCAGCATCTCGTCGGTCGCCGCCATCTCCAGGTTCAGCGGGATGGTCAGCCCCTGCGACAGCCGCGCGATATCGTCGTCGGTGATGTGCCGCCGATCCTCACGCAGATGCGCGGTGATCCCGTCCGCACCCGCCTCCGCTGCCAGCAGCGCGGCGCGTACCGGATCGGGATAGCCCGCCCCGCGCGCGTTCCTGACCGTGGCGACATGGTCGATATTGACCCCCAGGCGCAGATGCTCCGCCATCAGGCGGCGGCCCGGCTGCCCGGCTTGATCGCCGGGATCGCCGCCAGTTCCGGCGGCAGATGGTCGGGGTCGTAGGTCGGCACGTCCAGCCGGATCAGCGGAAAGAACGGCACGCCCAGGTCCGCCGTCCCGTTGGACCGGTCGACCAGCGCGCCCGCCGCGATCACCCGGCCGCCCGCCGCCTCGATCGCCACGATCGCCTCGCGCCCAGACAGGCCGGTCGTCACCACATCCTCCATCATCAGCACCTCCGTCCCCGGCTCCAGCCGGAAACCGCGACGCAGCTCGAACGTGCCGGTCGGCCGCTCCACGAACATCGCCTCCACGCCCAGCGCCCGGCCCATCTCATGCCCGACGATCACGCCGCCCATCGCCGGCGACACCACCGCCGCGATACGCGCCTTCAGCTCGGCCGGCATCCGCTGGACCAGCGCCTCCGCCAGCCGCGCGCCGCGCCGCGGGTCCATCAACACCCGCGCACATTGCAGGTAGCGTGACGAGCGCAAGCCGGACGACAGGATGAAATGCCCTTCCAGCAGCGCCTGTGCGGCACGGAATTCGGCCAGCACGTCGTCATCGGTCATCTTGGGGCTCCGGCAGTTGCGGCGGCCGTCATAGGCATGCGCGCGGGGCCGCGCAACGCGGCCTGCGGGGGATTTTGGCCGTTGATGGCTTGAGGGATGGCGCCTCCATGCTATAGCTACCGGCAAAAGGCGGCTTCCTGCGTTCGCAAGGTCCAAAAACGATACGCCTGGCGCATGGGAGAACAACTGGGGTGACCATTGGCATGCGCATTTCGGGTTTGAAGGGATTGGCGATCGCGGCGAGCCTTGCCTGTACGGGCTTGGGCACGATCGCGGGCGCCGCGGCGCCGCAAGGGGCGGTCGCGGCACCGGCGCCACAGGCGGCCGCCGAACCGGCAGGCGTGTCCAACACGGCCCCCACCTCCGCGGCCGCCCCGGCGACCGCCGCGCCCACCAGCCCGCTGCTCGCGCAGAACGGCGCCCCCGCCACCACGATCCAGCCCGGCATCGGCATTCCGGTGGACGGCGAGATGGGCCTGCAACCGCAGGTGACCAAGAATGGCCAGTTCGCGCACTGGATGCACAATGCGGTGCTGTTGCCCGTCATCACCGCCATCTGCCTTCTGGTGCTGGCGCTGCTCGGCTGGGTCGTCGTCCGCTATCGTCGCGCCGCCAACCCGATCCCGTCCAAGACCAGCCACAACACCACGATCGAGGTGTTGTGGACGCTGCTGCCGGTGCTTGCGCTCGTCGCGATCGCCGTGCCCTCGATCGGGCTGCTCCAGGCGCAGTTCAAACCCGCCCCCGCCGGCGCGGTCACGCTGAAGGCGATCGGCAACCAGTGGTACTGGACCTATCAATATCCCGATCATGGCGGCATCGAACTGACCGCCAACATGCTGAAGGAGCGCGGCGAAGTCGCGCCGGGCGAGCGCTTCCGCACCGATGCCGACGGCCCCCGCCTGCTTGCCGCCGACAACCGCGTCGTGCTGCCGGTCGGCGTGCCGATCCGCCTCATCACCACCTCGAACGACGTCATCCACAGCTGGGCGATCCCCGCCTTCTGGATGAAGCTCGACGCGGTGCCCGGCCGTCTGAACGAGACGAGCTTCACCATCGACAAGCCGGGCCTGTACTTCGGCCAGTGCTCCGAACTCTGCGGCCCGCGCCACGCCTATATGCCGATCGCGGTGCAGGCAGTTCCCCCGGCGCAGTTCGCCGCCTGGGTCCGTGCCAAGGGCGGCCAGATGCCGGGGAGCGCGGCACCCTCGTCCGCGGTGATCCCGCAGCCGGGTGCCGACGCATCCGCGGGGGCGCAGGAGGCCGCGAACGCCGCCGATGCCGCCACCGGCCCGGCCGACAACGCCGCCACCGAAACCGCTCCCGCCACTACCCAGGGCGCCACCGGCAACCCCGCCGGCGCCGGCAACGCTGGACAATAAGCCATGACCGATACCGCGCTCCATCCGTCCGCGTTCCTGGGCAAGGAAGACGATCACCACCACGCGCATGCCGATCATCATCCCGGCTTCTTCGCGCGCTGGTTCATGTCGACCAACCACAAGGACATCGGCACGCTCTACCTGATCTTCGCGATCGTCGCCGGCATCATCGGCGGTGCGATCTCGGGGCTGATGCGCGCCGAACTCGCCGAACCGGGCATCCAGTATCTGGGCACCTGGGCCTCGCTGCTCCATGGCGGCCCGCAGAGCCTGGACCAGTCGCTCCACCTGTGGAACGTGCTGATCACCGCGCACGGCCTGATCATGGTGTTCTTCATGGTCATGCCCGCGATGATCGGCGGCTTCGGCAACTGGTTCGTGCCGATCATGATCGGTGCGCCCGACATGGCGTTCCCGCGCATGAACAACGTGTCGTTCTGGCTGATCGTGCCGGCCTTTACCCTGCTCCTCGCCTCGCCCTTCTTCGGCGGCGCGGGCGTCGGCTGGACCGCCTATGCCCCGCTCTCCACTTACGGCGAGCCGGGGCCGAGCGTGGACATGGCGATCCTGTCGCTCCACCTCGCCGGCGCCTCCTCGATCCTGGGCGCGATCAACTTCATCACCACCATCTTCAACATGCGCGCGCCGGGCATGACCTTGCACAAGATGCCGCTGTTCGTGTGGTCGGTGCTGGTCACCGCCTTCCTGCTGCTGCTCTCGCTGCCGGTGCTGGCCGCCGCGATCACCATGCTGCTGACCGATCGCAACTTCGGCACCACCTTCTTCGATCCCGCCGGCGGCGGTGATCCGGTGCTGTACCAGCATCTGTTCTGGTTCTTCGGCCACCCCGAAGTGTACATCATGATCCTGCCGGGCTTCGGCATCGTCAGCCAGATCATCGCGACGTTCAGCCGCAAGCCGGTGTTCGGCTATCTCGGCATGGCCTATGCCATGGTCGCGATCGGCGTGGTCGGCTTCGTCGTGTGGGCGCACCACATGTTCGCCACCGGGCTCAGCGTGAACATCAAGATGTATTTCACCGCCGCGACGATGATCATCGCGGTGCCCACCGGCATCAAGATCTTCTCGTGGATCGCGACCATGTGGGGCGGCTCGCTGTCGTTCCGCACGCCGATGGTCTGGGCGATCGGGTTCATCTTCATGTTCACCGTCGGCGGCGTCACCGGCGTCGTCCTCGCCAATGGCGGCATCGACGATTACATGCACGACACCTATTATGTCGTGGCGCACTTCCATTACGTGCTGTCGCTGGGTGCGGTGTTCGCGCTGTTCGCCGGCTTCTACTACTGGTTCCCGAAGATGTCGGGCAAGATGTACAACGAGTTCCTCGGCCAGTTGCACTTCTGGGTGTTCTTCGTCGGCGTGAACGTGCTGTTCTTCCCGATGCACTTCCTGGGGCTGCAGGGCATGCCGCGCCGCTATCCGGACTATCCGGATGCCTATGCGACGTGGAACGCGGTCGCGACGCATGGCTATGAGATCATGGCGGCGGGCATGGCGATCTTCTTCGTCAACCTCGTCTGGTCGCTCGCAGCCGGCCGCAAGGCGCCGGACAATCCCTGGGGCGAAGGCGCGACGACGCTGGAATGGACGCTGTCCAGCCCGCCGCCCTACCACCAGTTCGAAACCCTGCCGAAGATCGACTGAGTCGAGAGGAGGCTATGCCTCCCCTCGACCGGCCGGCCTCGTGCAAGCACGAGGACCGACGACACGGGATTTACTCCCGTGTCGTGCCAAACACGAAAACGCCCCGGCTTAACCCCGGGGCGTTTTCGTATGTGTGCGTAAACGCAAAGAGTTCGGTTCGCGCAGAGAACGCAGAGAACGCAGAGATCGGGCGTCTCTTCAACCGCGTATCCTTATCGTCTTCTCCGCGTCCTCTGCGCCTCCGCGCGAACCATCTTCCTCAATCTGCAATCAACGCGGCGCAGAAGTTACGTTACACCATAACAATTTGAAAACTCTATCCCCCTCCTCTGGCGAACCGCAAACCGGACCCCATATCGCGGCCCGCGGCCACCCCGCCGCCCCTTTTCCAAGAGGAGCTTCCATGCCCACCCCAGCCAAGGCCTATGCGGCCCAGTCGGCGACCACGCCGCTTGCCCCCTTCTCGTTTGAGCGCCGCGACCCCGGCGCCAAGGACGTCGCGATCGACATCCTGTTCTGCGGCGTCTGCCACTCCGACCTCCACACCGCCCGCGCCGAGTGGGAGGGCACGCTGTTCCCCTGCGTTCCGGGGCATGAGATCGTCGGCCGCGTCACCGCGGTCGGCAGCGACGTCACCAAGTTCAAGGTCGGCGACATCGCGGGTGTCGGCTGCATGGTCGACAGTTGCGGCCACTGCGCCTCGTGCAACGACGGCGAGGAGCAATATTGCGAAGGCACCGGTTTCGTCGGCACCTATAACGGTCCCGATCCCGTTCTCGGCGGCCACACCTTTGGCGGCTATTCCGACCATATCGTGGTCGATGAGGGCTTCGTGCTGAAGGTCGGCCATGACGAGAAGGATCTCGCTGCGGTCGCGCCGCTGCTGTGCGCCGGGATCACCACCTACTCGCCGCTCAAGCACTGGAAGGTCGGCCCCGGCCAGAAGGTCGGCATCGTCGGGCTCGGCGGGCTCGGCCATATGGGCGTGAAGATCGCCGCGGCGATGGGGGCGGAGGTCTATGTCTTCTCCACTTCGCCGAACAAGCGCGACGACGCCCGGCGGCTCGGTGCCAAGGAGCTGATCGTGTCCAAGGACGCCGACCAGATGGCCGAACATGCCAACAGCTTCGACTTCATCCTGAACACGGTCGCCGCCTCCCATGATCTCGACCAGTTCCTCGGCCTGCTCAAGCGCGACGGCACGATGACGCTGGTCGGCGTGCCGGAAACGCCGCACCCCTCGCCCTCGGTCGGCAACCTCGTCTTCCGCCGCCGCGCCCTGGCCGGCTCGCTGATCGGCGGCATCGCCGAGACGCAGGAGATGCTGGACTTCTGCCAGGCCCATGGCCTGACCGCGGACATCGAGATGATCGACATGCAGGACATCGAGACGGCCTATGACCGCATGCAGAAGAGCGACGTGAAGTACCGCTTCGTCATCGACATGGCATCGTTGAAGAACTGACCCAGACCCCTTCCCCCCACGGGGAAGCATCAGGTGAACGGCGCCCCGCGCTGTTCGGCCCATGCCGGAGCATGGGCCACCTGATGCTGGAGGGGCGCGCTGCCGCAAGGCAGGGAGAGGGTTGAGGGGGAGCCCC
>NZ_JALNUQ010000070.1:0-18836 GCF_026540875.1 Sphingomonas sp. GM_Shp_2 | reverse complement strand
CGCCACCGGCGCCGCCACAGGCCGCGAGCAGGCCGGCCAGGCCGATCGCGGAACCGTGCCGCCAGTTGCGCTTCATCATTGTTCAACGATCCCCCGAAATCCGCGACGCCGAATATGTCTACCGGGCCAAATAGTTCTACCGGGTTTGTAGAGGGTTAAAAGAGGCCGGCGGCGCGCGCTTGCCCCGTCGCACCCGCAGCTTTAAGCGTCCGCCGATGCTGGCGCGCCTATCTCATATCGACTGCTGGATCTTTGATCTGGATAACACGCTCTATCCGGCGCGCGCGAACCTGTTCGCCCGTATCGATGCCCGGATGACGGCGTTCATCGCCGACCTGCTGGGCGTGGACGAGACAGAAGCGCACCGCGTGCAAAAGGCCTATTTCCATGGTCATGGCACGACGCTGGCGGGGCTGATGGCGGATCACGGCGTCGATCCGCACGCGTTCCTAGCCTATGTCCACGATATCGAGATGGACGTGCTGGAGGCGGATGCCCCGCTGGCCGCCGCCATCGCGCGGCTGCCGGGGCGCAAGCTGGTCTTCACCAACGGCGATACGCCCTATGCGCTGAAGGTGCTGGACCGGCTGGGACTGGGCGGCAGTTTCGAGGCGGTGCACGACATCCATGCCATGGACCTGGTGCCAAAGCCGCATCCGTCCGCCTATGCCGGCCTGTGCGCCGCGTTCGACATCGACCCGACCCGCGCGATCTTCTTCGAGGACATGGCGCGCAACCTGGCGCCGGCCAAGGCGATCGGGATGACCACCGTCTGGGTCGACAACGGATCGGAGCAGGGGCCGGGCGAGGACCGCAGCTTCATCGATTTCACCACCGCGGCGCTGGCGCCGTGGCTAGACAGCATATTGGAGGATTGACGCATGAGCCAGGATCTGGCCGCCACCATCGACGCCGCCTGGGAAGACCGGGCGGCCCTGGGCTTCGACACCGCGGGCGAGGTGCGCGTGGCGGTGGACCGCGCGCTGGCGCTGCTCGACAAGGGTGAAGCGCGCGTTGCCGAGCCCGACGGCGCAGGCGGCTGGCGCGTCAACCAGTGGCTGAAGAAGGCGGTGCTGCTGTCCTTCCGCCTGAACGACAATGTGCTGATCGACAATGGGCCGGGTGCCGGCCACTGGTTCGACAAGGTGCCGTCCAAGTTCAGCGGCTGGTCGGAAGCCGAGTTCCGCGCCGCCGGCTTCCGCGCGGTACCCGGATCGGTGGTGCGTCGCGGCGCGCATGTCGCCAAGGGCGCAATCCTGATGCCGAGCTTCGTCAATATCGGCGCGCATGTCGGCGAGGGCACGATGGTCGACACCTGGGCGACCGTCGGAAGCTGCGCGCAGATCGGTCGGAACGTCCACCTGTCGGGTGGTGCCGGTATCGGCGGCGTGCTGGAGCCGCTGCAGGCCGATCCGGTGATCATCGAGGACGGCGCGTTCATCGGAGCGCGCGCCGAAGTGGCCGAGGGCGTTCGCGTCGGCGAGGGCGCGGTGCTGTCGATGGGCGTGTATCTGGGCGCATCGACCAAGATCATCGACCGGGAAACGGGCGAGGTCTTCCGCGGCGCCGTGCCGCCCTATGCCGTGGTGGTGCCGGGCACGACGCCGTCGGTGGACGGCAAGCCGGGTCTGTACTGCGCGGTGATCGTCAAGCGGGTGGACGCGCAGACCCGGTCCAAGACGAGCATCAACGACCTGCTGCGCGACTGACGCGAAGGCTTGCCACCCCGCCCCGGCGGGCCTATCTCTGAACATGTAAAACATGTTCAACGGCTAGGCCCAGCCCAGGGGAATTCCATGACCGCGACCGCCAGCAACGTCCTCGACCGCGTCCTCGTTCTCGAAATGGTGCGCGTGACGGAGGCGGCGGCGATCGCCGCCTCCACGCTTACCGGCCGCGGCGATGAAAAGGCCGCCGACGCCGCCGCCGTGGAGGCGATGCGCGCCGCGCTCAACGAACTCGACATGGACGGCACCGTGGTGATCGGCGAGGGCGAGCGCGACGAGGCGCCGATGCTGTTCATCGGCGAGAAGGTGGGCACCGGCAACGGCCCGGCGATCGACATCGCCCTCGATCCGCTGGAGGGCACCACCATCTGCGCCAAGTCCGGCCCCAACAGCCTGGCCGTGCTGGCGATCTCGGAAGGCGGCGGGCTGCTCAACGCGCCTGACGTCTATATGGACAAGATCGCGGTCGGCCCCGGCTATCCGGACGGAGTGATCGACCTGGATCGCAGCCCGACCGAGAATGTGAAGGCGATCGCGGCGGCCAAGGGTGTCGAGCCGAAGGACATCATCGCCTGTGTCCTCGATCGGCCGCGCCACGAGGCGCTGATCGCGGAGCTGCGCGGCATCGGCTGCGGCGTGGTGCTGATCGGCGACGGCGACGTGGCGGGCGTGATCGCGACCAGCGACCCCGACACGACGATCGACGTCTATATGGGGTCGGGCGGCGCGCCTGAGGGCGTGCTGGCCTGCGCCGCGCTGCGCTGCGTGGGCGGGCAGTTCAAGGGCCGCCTGCTGTTCCGCAACGACGACGAGATCGCGCGCGCCCACAAATGGGGCGTCAGCGACCTGAACAAGCAGTACGACCTGACCGAGCTGGCGCGCGGCGACTGTATCTTTGCCGCCACCGGGGTGACCGACGGCTCGCTGCTGGAGGGCGTGAAGCGCAAGGGCAAGGTGATGACCACCGAGAGCGTCGTCATGCGCGCCTCGTCCGGCACGGTGCGCTGGGTGAAGGGCGAGCATCGCATCGGCTGATGCTGCTGCCGGGGGCGCTGCTGGCGCTGGTGCTGGCGGCGCAGGTCTGGTTCCTGCGCGGGCGATCGCGGGGGGCGGCGGGGCGGTATCGGCGGTGGCTGATCCGCGCGCCGCTGGCGATGCTGGTGCCGGCACTGGTGGCGCTCGCCGCGCTGGGGCGGCTGGATGCGCTGTGGCGGTTTCCGCCCGAGTTCATGGCGCTGCGTGCGCTGCTTCCGTCGATGGAGGCGACCGCGGTCGCGATCGGCAGCCTTGCCGGGGTGATGGGTGGCCTTGCCATCATTGCGCTACGGGCGCGGTTCGGACGACCTTTGCCGGCGGCGTTGCGGCGGATGATGCCGGCACCGGGCGAGCGGGGCTGGGCGGCGCTGGTGGCGGCGATGGCCGGGGTGGTCGAGGAACCGCTCTATCGGCTGGTGCTGCCCTTGCTGGTGACGATGCTCGGCGGCAGCGCGCTGGCGGGATTTGCCGCCGCGTCGATCGTGTTCGCGCGGGCGCACCGCTATCAGGGGATACGCGGGATGGCGCTGTCGGGCAGCTTCGGGCTGGTGCTGGCGGGGCTGTACGTACTCAGCGGGCAATTGTGGCTGGTGGTGGTGTTGCACGCGCTGAACAATGCCGGGGCGCTGGTGGTGTGGCCGGCGGTTGCTGGGGCGCGGGGAGCGGCATCCACCGCAGCCGCCCGTCTCGAGTAGCCGTCGAGTAGCAGCAAAGCTGCGTATCGAGACGGTGTATCGAGAGACACATCCCCGCATGTGGCGATGTCTCGATACAAGCTCTCGATACGCAGCTTCGCTGCTACACGATCTTTACTCGACACGAACGGATAAACTCATGTTTCCGTCCGTGAGACTTCAGCTTTTCAGGCGCCAGCCGGTCCTGAAGATCCAGGTGATCCATGCAAGGCACGCCAGCAGGAACAATGCGGTGACGCCAAGGCTGATGCCCAGCGCCACGTCGGCGGTACCGAAAAAGGTCCAGCGGAAGCCGTTGATGAGGTACACGACCGGGTTGAACAGCGTGATCGTGCGCCACGGTTCGGGCAGGATGGTCACCGAATAAAAGGCGCCGCCGAGAAAGGTGAGGGGGGTGACGACGAGCAGCGGGATGACCTGCAACTGTTCGAACCCCTTCGCCCAGATGCCGATCGCGAAGCCGAACAGGCAGAAGGTGGCGGCGACCAGCACCAGATAGGCGAGCATCGCCACCGGGTGCGCGATGGGCAGGTCGACGAACAGATGCGCCGTCGCCAGGATGACGAGGCCGATCACCACCGACTTGGTGGTCGCCGCCCCGACATAGCCGAGGATCGTCTCCATCGGCGACAGGGGCGCGGACAGCAGTTCGTACATGGTGCCGGTGAATTTGGGCATGTAGATGCCCAGCGACGCGTTCAGGATGCTTTCCGAAAAGATCGCGAGCAGCATCAGCCCCGGCACGATGAAGGCGCCGTAGGGCACGCCCGACACCTCCGTCATCCGGCTGCCGATCGCGGAGCCGAAGACGATGAAATACAGCGACGTGGTGATGACCGGGACCATCAGGCTGGTCCAGATGGTGCGGCCGAAACGCGCCATTTCGAAGCGATAGATCGCCCAGATACCGTGCAGGTTCATGCGGCTTGCTCCTCGGCGCGGCGGCCTTCGACCAGATCGACGAAGATGTCCTCCAGGCTGGACTTGAAGGTTTCGAGGTCGGTGAAGGCGATATCGAGTTCCTGAAGACGGCGGAGCAGCGAGGGGATGCCGGTGCGCTCGCCGCGCGCGTCGAAGGTGTAGCGCAGGCGACGGCCTTCATCCTCCAGCGCCGGGTGCCATTCGGCGAGTTCGGCGGGCACGCTGGTCATGGGTTCGGCCAGCGTCAGCACCATTTCCCGCTTGCCCAGCTTCTGCATCATCGCGGTCTTGTCCTCGACCAGCAGCAGGCGGCCCTTGGTGATGACGCCGACGCGGTCGGCCATCTCCTCGGCCTCCTCGATATAATGCGTCGTCAGGATGATGGTGGTGCCGCGTTCGCGCAGGCGGTGGACCAGCTTCCACATGTCGCGGCGAAGCTCGACATCGACGCCGGCGGTGGGCTCGTCCAGGAACAGGATGTCGGGTTCGTGCGCCAGCGCCTTGGCGATCAGCACGCGGCGCTTCATGCCGCCCGACAGCTCGCGGATCTTGGCGTGGCGCTTGTCCCACAGCGACAGGTCGCGCAGCACCTGTTCGATATGCCCGGCATGGCCCGAGCGGCCGAACAGCCGGCGGCTGAAGGTGACGGTGGCGAGCACGGTTTCGAACTGGTCGGTCGCCAGCTCCTGCGGCACGAGGCCGAGGACGCGGCGTGCGGCCTTGTAGTCGCGCACCGCATCATGGCCGGCGACGGTGATCGTGCCGGTCGACGGCGTGACGATGCCGCAGACGATCGAGATCAGCGTCGTCTTGCCCGCGCCATTGGGCCCGAGCAGGGCGAAAATCTCGCCGCGCCGGATGTCGAGATCGACCGGGTGGAGCGCGGTGGTGCCGCCGGCATAGGTTTTACCCACGCCGGCAATGGACAGGATCGTATCGGTCATGCCGCTGTTTTGCCGCCTTTAAAGAGGTCGGTCACCGCCGGGCGTCGGCAATGGCCTTTTGCAGTTCCTCTAGCGGAAGCGCACCGGAAAGAACACGGCTCCCGACGATCCAGGCAGGCGTGCCGTTCAGCCCCAGGCGGCCGGCGGTTTCCATGTTGCGGACGATCTCGGCATCGGCGGTGGGGGTGAAGGCGGCGAGCTTGCCGGTATCGACGCCCGCGGTGCGCGCCGCAGCCGCGATCGAGGCGTCGGTGACCTGGCCGCCGGCGTAGAGGGCATCGTGAAACGCCTGGAACTTGCCCTGTGCGGCGGCCAGCAGGCTCATGCGTGCGGCGTCGCGGCTCGACTCGGCGAGGATCGGCAACTCGCGGTAGACGATGCGCAGTTTGGGATCGGCATCGGTCAACTGCTTGAGCAGCGGCAGGCTGGCGCGGCAATAACCGCAATTATAGTCGTAATATTCGACCAGCGTGACATCGCCCTTCGGGTTGCCGCTCCAGGCGCTGCCGAACGGTTTGGTCACCTGATCCGCCACCTGCGCGACCGCCTTGCCCGATTCGCGTTCCTGCAACCGGGCCATCGCCTCCGGGATCACTTCCGGATGTTCGAGCAGATAGGCGCGCACATCGGTTTCGCCCCGCGTCTGGACCAGGAGCATGCCGAGCGCGCCGACCGCCAGGCCGAGGGCGGCGACGAGCGCCAGAACGAGGCGGTTCAACGGCGGCGCTTCCGGGTGGTGTCGGCGGCGTCCTGCGATGTCATGGCAATGTCCTGCGCCCTGATCCAGTCGGGCGTGTTGGAGGGGATGTTGGCGAGCGCGTAGCGCGCGCTCTGGATGGCGGTGCGGGTGTCGCCCATCATGCTGGCACGCTCCGCCGTGGCGAGGGCGGCGCGCGCGGTGTCGCCGGTCTGCTCATAGGCGGTGCCGAGCTGCACCCAGGCGAACGGATTCTGGTCGTCGCGCTGGGTGGCGATGCGCAGGACCTTGATCGCCTCGGGCAGGTGCTGCTTCTGTTCGGTGGCGATCAGCGCATGGCCGAGCGTGGTGGCGATCAGCGGATTGTTGCGCGATCCCTCGGTCGCGGCGCGAAGCGGGGCCAGTGCCGCCTCCGGCTCACCCGCTTCCAGCAGGATCTGGCCGCGGATTTCCTGGAAATAGGGGTCGTTCGGATCCTTGACCATCAGGGCGCGGCTCTCGGCATCGGCTTTGTCCGGGTAGCCGGCCTTGTGATAGGCATAGGCGCGCGCATAATGGGCGTAGACCGACTGGTCGGCGGCCGGGAAGGCGTTGAGCGTGGACGCGGGCGTGCCGACATAGCCCTGCAGCTTGGCCTTCACGCGCCGGAAGCGCTCCTCCAGCGGCCCGTTGACGGGGGCGTTCCACGAGGGGGCGGCCTGAAGGTCGGCGGTCAGCGTCGCGATGCGCGTGCCGGACAGCGGGTGGGTCTGCGCGAACGGATCGATATTGGTGTAGCCGTAGCGGAATTCCTGGTTCTGCAGCTTCTTGAAGAAGCTCAGCATGCCCTTGCCGCTGATCCCGGAGGTGGTGAGGTAGCGCGCGCCGGCGGCGTCCGCGCTCGACTCCTGCGTGCGGGTATAGCCCAGCACCTTGCCCATCGCCGCCTGCTGGCCGAGCGCCATCATGCCGGCGCCCGCCTCGCCGCTGCCCGCCGCCATGGCGGCCAGCCCCAGCACCATCGAGAGCAGATACATGCCCATCGCGGGCTTCATCGCCTGATCGGCAAGGACGACATGGCCGTCGGCGATATGGCCCAGTTCGTGCGCGATGACGCCCTGTACCTCGTTGGCGTTGTCGGCCGCGGCGATGAGGCCGGAATGCACGTACACCGTCTGGCCGCCCGCAACGAAGGCGTTGATCGACCCGTCGTTGATCAGGACGATACGCACGTCGCGCGGCGACAGCCCCGCCGCCTTGATCAGCGGCGCGGACATGTCGGCGAACATCGCCTCCGTTTCCGCATCGCGCAGGATCGACTGGGCGGCCGCGGGCTGCGCGAAGGCGAGGACCGAAAGGGTGAAGGCGGCGAGGAGACGCTTCATGGGCGTGATTATCGTGACCTTGGGGGCGCGCGGCAACCTGCTTTGCGAAGCGGCGTGCATGGGCGGGGGCGGATGAACCGCAGCGGAATGAGAAACGCCCGCCATTCCGGGGGGAATGGCGGGCGTCTCGTCATCATCCGTCGGCGTGTCGGCCTGTCAGGCGCCGAACGTCCGCTGCCACCAGCCGCGGCGCGGCGTATCGGTGGTGTCCTCGGCCGCAGGCGCCGCCGCCGGTGCGGCATCCGCTGCATCCGGCTGGACCTCGGCTGCGACCGGCTCGGCGGGAGCCAGCGTCGCGGCGGCCGAGGGGCCCTCGTCGGCGGCATCGGCGACGGGCGCCTCCACCTTCTTCTTGCGGGTGCGCTTCGGCTTGGGGGCGGGGGCCTCCTCGACGACGGGGGCTTCGGCCGGAGCCTCCTCCACCTTCTTCTTGCGCGTCCGCTTCGGCTTGGGCGCGGGCTCCTCGGCCGCGACCGGCTCGGCGACGGGCGCCGGCGTCGCAACCGTTTCCTCGGCCGCGGCCGGGGCGGTCGCGGCGCGGGCACGCGGGCGGCGACGCGTCTTGGGGGCGGGGGCCTCCTCGACCGCGGGCGCTTCCTCGGCGACCGGTTCCGGCTCGGCGACCGGCAGCGGCTCCGGCAGGGCGTCGGCGATCGGCGGGGCCGCTTCGGGTTCCGCTTCCGGTTCGGCGGTGTCGGCGACGGGCTCGTCCGCCTGCACCTCGACGGCTGCCTCGCCGCGGTTGCCACGACCACGCCGGCCGCGACGGCCACGACGACGGCGACCTTCACCGCCCTCGGCCTCGGCTACGGGTTCGGCGTCCTGGGTATCGGCCTCGACCGCGTCGACATCCTCGGCCTGCTCGCCTTCGTCGGTGTCGACCGCCTCGTCCTCGCCCTCGGCTGCCTCGTCCTGCTGGCCCTCGTCCTGACCACGACCGCGACGTCCGCGACGACGGCGACGGCGCTTGCGACCATTGCCTTCGCCCTCGCCCTGCTCGGCCCACGGGCGGGCTTCCTCGGCGCGCTCCTCGACCTCTACCTCGTCCTCTTCTTCCTCGATCTCATCGATCAGGTCGCTGTCGTCTTCCTCGACCGGCAACAAAGCATCGATGCGCGGCGGATGCGCGGGCGGCGGACCGGACGCTTCGACCGACATGCGTGCGCCCTCTTCCTCGCGATCGGGCAGGATCTCGACGGAGACGCCGTAGCGTTCCTCGATCTCGGCGATGTCGGCGCGCTTCTTGTTGAGCACGTAGACGGCGGCTTCCTGGCTGGCGCGTAGCGTTAGGATCGAGCCGCGACCGCGGGCGGCCTCGTCCTCGATCAGGCGCAGCGCCGACAGGCCCGAGGACGAGGCGGTGCGGACGAGACCGGTGCCCTCGCAATGCGGGCACTGGCGGGTCGATGCCTCCAGCACGCCGGTGCGCAGGCGCTGGCGGCTCATTTCCATCAGGCCGAAGGACGAGATGCGGCCGACCTGGATGCGGGCGCGGTCGTTCTTCAGCGCCTCCTTCATCGCCTTCTCGACCTTCCGGACATTGGAATGATTGTCCATGTCGATGAAGTCGATGACGACGAGGCCGGCCATGTCGCGCAGGCGAAGCTGACGCGCGATCTCCTGTGCCGCCTCAAGGTTCGTCGCGGTGGCGGTCTGCTCGATATTATGTTCGCGGGTGGAGCGGCCGGAGTTGATGTCGATCGAGACCAGCGCCTCGGTCGGGTTGATGACGAGATAGCCACCCGACTTCAACTGGACGACGGGATTGTACATCGCCGCCAACTGATCCTCGACATGCGCGCGCTGGAAGAGCGGCACGGCATCGGCATATTGCTTCACGCGGCGGGCATGTGCCGGCATCAACAGGCGCATGAAGTCCTTGGCGTGGCTGTATCCTTCCTCGCCCTCGACGATCACTTCCTCGATCTCGCGATTATAGATGTCGCGAATCGCGCGCTTGATGAGATCGGAGTCGCCATAGACGAGCGCCGGCGCCGACGAGGTCAGCGTCTTTTCGCGAATACCGTCCCACAGGCGGGCGAGATAGTCGAAGTCGCGCTTGATCTCGGTCTTGGTGCGCTGAAGCCCGGCGGTGCGGACGATGCAACCCATCGACGAGGGGAGCGCGAGATCGGCCATGATCGACTTCAGCCGCTTGCGATCGGCCGCGTTCGAGATCTTGCGGCTGATGCCGCCGCCATGGCTGGTGTTGGGCATCAGCACGCAGTAGCGGCCGGCGAGCGACAGATAGGTGGTGAGCGCCGCACCCTTGTTGCCGCGCTCTTCCTTTACGACCTGGACGAGCAGCACCTGACGGCGGCGGATCACGTCCTGAATCTTGTAGCGGCGGCGCAGGGACTGGCGACGCGCCCGCAGCGCCTCGACCTGGTCGTCGTTGACGGTCGCCTTTTTCGGGCGCGGCGCGTCCTCGCCCTCTTCGCCTTCGCTCAGATCGGCGTCGTGGTCGCCCGGCTCATGGTCGTGATCGTCCTCGCCGTCGAAATCCTCGTCATCCTCGGCGTCGAGTTCGGCGCGCAGGGCAGCTTCCTCGGCGGCATGCTCGGCCTCTTCGCGGAGCAGCGCCTCGCGATCCTCCTTGGGGATCTGGTAGTAATCGGGGTGGATTTCCGAAAAGGCGAGGAAGCCGTGCCGGTTGCCGCCGTAATCGACGAACGCCGCCTGCAGCGACGGCTCGACGCGGGTCACCTTGGCGAGATAGATGTTGCCCTTGAGCTGCTTGCGCTCGGCGGACTCGAAATCGAATTCTTCGATGCGGTTATTCTTGACGACCGCCACCCGGGTCTCTTCCCGGTGGCGTGCGTCGATCAGCATACGCGTGGTCATTATATGGTCTCCACGCGCGCGCCGGGCCTGTGGGCTGCCGTCGCGCGCGGTAAATGGGTGCGGCGGCGCGGGGCGCCGGGTCGCAACGATGTAGGCGGAATGTGTCTGCGCGCTGCGCCTGCCCGGTGGGAGTTCCGGGCGCGACCCACGACGCCGCGACCCCGCCGGCAAAAGCCGGTCGGTCAGCGTAGTGGGGCAATTGCGGCATGCGAGCGTCAACCTGGTTGGCCGCGACGGGAAATCGCGCGGGCCGTGATACCCCCTTCGGTGCCGGAAAACGGCGTGACCCAAGGGTGCAAATCGGAGGCTAGCATCTCCGCGATATGACCGCAACCGGAACGATTCGGCCGACACTGCCGGCAAGAATTTGCCGAATGACGGATTAACCCCATTCCGCAACCCTGGAGACAGGTAGGCAGGTTATACTCTCCCGATCGATCCCAGGGTCGAAAAAGGGTAATGCGTTGATGGCTTTTCGCTGGACCGTCAGGACCAGATCGCGGCATGACCGAAGGGGCATGGCGACGCTGCTGGTTTTTCTCCTCGGGTGGTTTCTGCCCGGCCCCGCGCTCGCCGCGGTGGTGGAGCGCGTGAGCGTGGCGGAGGGGCGGATCGCGATCCGCTTCGACGGCGCGGTGAAGCGAGCGCGAAGCGTGATGCTGGGCGAGCCGCGGCGGATCTCGGTGGACGTGGTGGGTGCCTCACCCGGGCATCTGCGCGTCCGCGACGGCTTCGTGCGCGCAGTGGAACAGCAGCGCATCGCGCCGGATACGACGCGCATCACCTTCCAACTGGCGCAGGACGCGGTGGTGCATGACGGCGGCTTTGACGGCGAAGGACGCGAACTGACGCTGTCGCTCCGGGCGGTGCCCGTAGGCTATACGCAGGCCAGTCTGGGTGGAGCGCTGGACTTCTTCCCTTTCCGTTTCGGCAGCGAACCGCGCTACAAGCTGTCCATCCCGGTGCCGCCGCCCACCAAGGCGCAACCATTGCCCAAGGTCGCGGGCAACGACAACCGCCCGCTGGTGGTGATCGATGCCGGACATGGTGGCGTCGATCCCGGCGCGATCAATCCGGAAACGGGCCTGCGCGAAAAGGACGTGACGCTGAAGATCGCCAAGGCGATCCGCGACAAGCTGCTGGAAAGCGGGCGCGTGCGCGTGGCCTTGACCCGCAGCGACGACCGCTATCTGGTCCTGCGCGAACGATATGGCATCGCACGACGCCTGCATGGGGATTTGTTTATATCGGTGCATTGTGACAGCGTGGGGTCCGGGGAGGCGAGCGGGGCGTCGGTTTACACGCTGTCCGAGGTGGCGTCCGACAAGGAGGCGGCGCGGCTGGCGGCGCGGGAGAACAAGGCGGACGTCATCGCAGGCGTCGACCTGGGGGACGAGGCAGCGGACGTGTCGTCGATCCTGATCGACCTGGCGCAGCGCGAAACCATGAACAATTCTGCAGGGTTCGCCCGGTTGCTGGGACGCGAGGCGCGGCCGTTGATCCCGACCAAGACGGTGTTCCACCGCATGGCGTCGCTGATGGTGCTGAAGGCCCCCGACATGCCCTCCATCCTGTTCGAGACCGGCTATATCTCCAACGCGCGCGACGCGGCGTTCCTGGACAGCCGCGAGGGGCGCAACAAGATCGCTGAAAGCGTCACGCGCGCGGTGGAGATCCATTTCGCGCGCAAGATGGCGGCGCGCTGACCGGCGGAGGTGGATAAGCGCGAAGGGAAGCCGTAAAGCGCCGCGCATCATGATCCGCGTCTGTGCCCTGTACCGCTTTGCCGCCTTTCCCGACCCTGCCGCGCTGCGCGCGCCCCTGCTCGCCGCAGCCGAGGCAGCGGGAATCAAGGGTACCCTGCTGCTGGCGGGCGAGGGCATCAACGGCACGATCGCGGGCACGCATGACGGCATCGAGGCGGTGCTGGCGCATATCCGGGACCTGCCCGGCTGTGCCGACCTGGAGGTAAAGGACTCGACCGCCGAGACGATGCCGTTCCATCGCCTGAAGGTGCGCCTGAAGGCCGAGATCGTGTCGATGGGCGTGGCCGGCATCGATCCGACGCGCGAGGTGGGCACCTATGTCGCGCCGGCCGACTGGAACGCCCTGATCGCGCAGCCCGACACGCTGGTGATCGACACACGCAACGATTATGAGGTCGCGATCGGCACCTTTGCCAATGCGGTCGATCCGGGCACCGCGAGCTTTCGCGATTTCCCCCAGTGGTTTCGCGACCACCGCGACGCATTGCTGGCAGGCAAGGCCCGCGTCGCGATGTTCTGCACCGGCGGCATACGGTGCGAAAAGGCGACCGCGTTCCTGAAGGCCGAGGGGGTGGATGCGGTCTATCACCTGGACGGCGGCATCCTGAAATATCTGGAAACCGTGCCCGAGGCGGAGAGCGCATGGGCCGGCGAATGCTTCGTGTTCGACCACCGGGTCGCGGTGCGCCACGGACTGGAACAGGGCGAGCATCAGCTATGCCATGGCTGCCGCATGCCGGTCAGCCCGGCCGATCGCGCGTCGCCGCTGTACGAGGAAGGCGTGTCCTGCCCGGCCTGCCACGGGCAGCGCGACGAGGCGACGCGCGCGGGCGCGGCGGAGCGGCACCGGCAGGAGATGCTGGCGCGGGCGCGGGGCACCGCGCATGTCGGCGCACGGTTCGACGCAGCGCCGCGGCGCGACGACCGCTGATGGGTGGCAAGCGGGTGCGAACCTGCTACACGCCGGCGCGGTAACATGGCGTCCGATCCTTCCTCCACCGCATCCCCGAACCCGCGCCGCCGCCTTTTCGCGCGGTGGTGGGTCAAGGCGCTGGCCGCGCTGGCGCTGCTCGCAGCGATCGGTGCGGGCGTGTTCTGGCTGATCTTCATGCGCGACCTGCCCTCGGTCGATGCGCTGAAGGCCTATGAGCCGCCGCTGCCGACGCATGTGCGCGGGATCGATGGCGCGCCGATCCAGTCCTATGCGCGCGAGCGGCGGGTGGAACTCTCCTACGCCGAATATCCGCCGATGCTGATCCGTGCCTTCCTGGCGGCGGAGGACAAGACCTTTTTCGAGCATGGCGGCGTCGATTATCCGGGACTGGCCGGCGCGGTGCTGGATTATGTGCAGAAGTTCGGCAGCGGCCGGCGCGCCAAGGGCGGATCGACGATCACCCAGCAGGTCGCCAAGAACCTGTTGATCGGCAACGAATATTCGCCGACGCGCAAGGTGCGCGAGGCGATATTGGCGTACAAGATCGAGGATACGCTGACCAAGCCGCAGATCCTGGAGTTGTACCTCAACCAGATCGCGCTGGGCCGCAACGCGTTCGGCGTGGAAGCGGCGGCACATGCCTATTTCGACAAGGAACTGGACGAACTGACGCTGGGCCAGCTCGCCTATCTGGCGATCCTGCCCAAGGGGCCGTCCAATTACGATCCGGTGCGCCATCCGGACCGGGCGCTGGCGCGTCGCAACTATGTGCTCAGCGAAATGCTGAGGAACAACTTCATCACGCGCGCGCAATATGAAAGCGCCAATGCCGAGCCGCTGGGCACCGTGCTGCGCCGCACGTCGAAATACGAGACGGTGGGCGGCTATTTCGTGGAGGAGGTGCGCCGGCAACTGCTCGACAAGTTCGGCGAGACGGCCAAGGACGGGCCGTACAGCGTCTATTCGGGCGGGCTGTGGGTGCGGACCTCGCTCGACACGCGGTTGCAGGACCTGGCGGCCAAGGCGCTGCGCGACGGCCTGATCCGCTATGACGGCGGGCGTGGCTGGTCCGGTCCGATCCGCCATGTCGATATCGACGGCGACAAATGGCTGCAGGCGCTGCTCAACACCAATATCGGCGTCGATTACGAGGATTGGCGCGCCGGCATCCTGATCGCGCGGCAAGGCGGCGAATGGTCGATCGGCTTCGCCAATGGCCGGACGGGCAGTGTGCCGCGCGCCAACGCGCAGATGCCGGTGCGCGGCAAGGGCGGCACCGCGTTCGCCGCGTTCAAGGCCGGCGACATCGTCGCGGTGGCGCCGTCGGGCAGCAGCTTCGCATTGCGGTCGATTCCGCGCATCTCCGGCGGCTTCGTGGTGGAGGAACCGGCGAGCGGCCGGGTGCTGGCGATGCAGGGCGGGTTCGACGCGCGGTTGCAGGCGTTCAACCGAGCGACCCAGGCGCAGCGCCAGCCGGGATCGACGATCAAGCCGATCGTCTATTCCGCCGCACTGGACAATGGCATGACGCCGGCGTCGATCGTGGTGGACGGCCCCTTCTGCGTCGATCAGGGCGCGCGGCTGGGCACCAAATGCTTCCGCAATTTCGGCGGATCGCGCGGGGCGGGGCCGCACACGATGCGCTGGGGCATCGAGCAGTCGCGCAACCTGATGACGGTGCGCACCGCCGCGACGGTGGGGATGCCGCGCGTGGTGGCGACGATCAAGAAGATGGGGATCGGCGATTTCCCGCCTTATCTGTCCTATGCGCTGGGGGCGGGGGAGACGACCGTTTCGGCGATGGTCAACGCCTATGCGATCCTGGCGAACAACGGGCGTGGCGGTGCGCCCAGCCTGATCGATTTCGTGCAGGACCGTCACGGCAAGGTGATCTGGCCGGAGAACTGGCGCGCCTGCGACCGGTGCAACGCGGCCGATTATGACGGCAAGCCGATGCCGCGCCCGCAGGGCCGGCAGCGCCAGGTGCTGGATGCGATGACCGCGTTCCAGATGGTGCACATCACCGAGGGCGTGATCCAGCGCGGCACCGCCACCGTGCTGCGCGACCTGGACCGGCCGATGTTCGGCAAGACCGGCACCAACAACGGCCCCACCGACGTGTGGTTCATCGGCGGCACGCCGCAGTTCGTCGGCGGCCTGTATATCGGGTACGACTCGCCGAGGAGCCTGGGCGGCGCGGCGCAGGGTGGCACGCTGGCGGCGCCGATCTTCAAGCAGTTCGCGGTGAAGGCGTATGAGGGGATGGACAAGCTGCCCTTCCGCGCGCCAGCCGGCATCCGCATGGTGCGGATCGACCGCGGCAGCGGGCGGCCGGTCTATGGCACCTTCCCGACCGGCAACGATCCCAAGCCCGCGGTGATCTGGGAAGCGTTCAAGCCGGCCAGCGAGCCGCGCCGCGCGCGCCGCCGTGCCGGCCCGGCCCCGACCGCGACGCCGACGACCACGCGCACCGACACACCACCGCGCGACAGCGACTTCTTGCAAAGAGAAGGCGGAATCTACTAGCGCGCTTACCTATATATTGCCGGCCGTGCGGCCGATCCCGTCCGCGACGTCTCGCGAACCGGGCCGCACGACCACATAGGAGAATAGTTCATGCGCGCCGAAGCGCAGGCTCATGTCGATTCGATCAACGAAGCGCTGGCGCTGCTGCGCCAATCCCTCGATTGGGACCGCGCGCTGCGTCGGCTCGACGAATTGAATGCGCGGGTCGAGGACCCGACGCTGTGGAACGACGCCAAGCAGGCGCAGGACGTGATGCGCGAGCGCCGCCGGCTGGACGAGGCGATCGGCGCGACGCGCGCGATCGAAAGCGAGATGGCGGGCACGGTCGAGTTGATCGAGCTGGCCGAGGCCGAGGGCGACCAGGAACTGGCCGACGAGGGTGCCAAGTCGCTGGCCGAACTGGCGCAGCGTGCCGAGGCGGACAAGGTGAAGGCGCTGCTGAACGGCGAGGCCGACGCCAACGACACCTATCTGGAGATCAACGCGGGCGCGGGCGGCACCGAGAGCCAGGATTGGGCCGAGATGTTGCAGCGCATGTACACGCGCTGGGCCGAGCGGCACGGGATGAAGGTGGAGCTGGTCGACTATCACGCGGGCGAGCAGGCGGGGATCAAGTCCGCCACGCTGCTGGTGAAGGGCGAGAACGCCTATGGCTATGCCAAGACCGAGTCGGGCGTGCACCGGCTGGTGCGGATCAGCCCGTACGACTCGTCGGCGCGCCGGCACACCAGCTTCTCGTCGGTGTGGGTCTATCCGGTGATCGACGACAATATCGAGGTCAACTACAACGAAAGCGACCTGCGCATCGACACCTACCGCGCATCGGGCGCGGGCGGGCAGCACATCAACACGACCGATTCGGCGGTGCGCATCACGCACATCCCGACCGGCATCGTCGTGCAGTGCCAGAACCAGCGTTCGCAGCACAAGAACAAGGCGGAGGCGTACAACCAGTTGCGCGCCCGCCTGTACGAGCGCGAACTGGCCGAGCGCGAGGCGGCGGCGAATGCGCAGAACGCCACCAAGACCGATATCGGCTGGGGGCACCAGATCCGCTCCTATGTGCTGCAGCCCTATCAGCTGGTGAAGGACCTGCGCACCGGCGTGACCTCCACCGCGCCCGGCGACGTGCTGGACGGCAAGCTGGATGATTTCATGGCCGCCGCCCTGTCGCAGCGCGTCACCGGTGAGACGGTGGCGGTGGACGACGTCGACTGAGATGCCGCGCGTGCGCGCCCTTGTGCTTCTGGCCCTCGCGCTTGCCGGGTGCGACGGCTCCAAGCCGCTGATCAAGAACGAGCCCGACAAGCCCGGCCCGTTTCCGGCGGCGGACCGGCCGGTGGCGCATATCGTGTCGTCGCGCTGGTCGAACGAGGATGCGCGCGACCGGCTGCGCGAGGCGGATACGGTGATGAACCGCGCCAATATCCGCCCCGGCATGACGGTGGCCGATATCGGCGCGGGCGAGGGCTATTACACGGTGCGGCTGGCCGCGCGCGTCGGCGCGGAGGGGCGCGTGCTGGCCGAGGACATCATGGCGGACACGCGCGACAGCCTGGCCGAGCGGGTGGCGCGCGAGCGGCTGGACAATGTGAGCGTGCGGCTGGGCGAACCGGCCGACCCCAAGCTGCCCGACAACAGCTTCGACCGGGTGCTGATGGTCCACATGTACCATGAGATCGCGCAGCCCTATGAATTCCTGTGGCGGCTGTTCCCGTCGCTCCGCAAGGACGGGCTGGTCGTGGTGGTCGATGCCAAGCGTGCGACGCGCGACCATGGTACGCCGCCCGCCCTGCTGAAATGCGAGTTCGAGGCGGTGGGTTTCCGGCAGGTGGCGATGATGGAGATGCCGTCGGCCGGCGGCTATCTGGCGACCTTCCGCGCGGTGGGGCCGCGGCCAGAGCCGGAGGCGATCCGGCCGTGCAGGATGCAGCAGGGTTCAGAGTAGCCCTTCGTCGCGAAAGCTGGTGACGGACGTGGGCGTGACGATCCGGTGTTCCGCCAGCCGGATGCCGAGCGTGTCGAGCCCCGTGGCCAGCCGGCGGGTGTAGCGCAGGTCGGCCATGCTGGGGCGGGGATCGCCGTCCGGGTGGTTGTGGGCCAGCATCACCGCGACGGCGCCGAACAGCAGCGCGTCGCGGGCGATGCGGCGGATCGGCAGGTGCACGCCGTCAGCATGGCCGGCGACGTGGCGCAGCGCCAACAAGCTCCATTGCGGATCGAAATAGCCGATCGCGGCCAGCTCGAACCGGGCGTCCGCCAGCCCGCGGTGCAGCGTTGCGGCCGTGATGGGGGGTGCAAGGCGGGGTAGGGGCGGCACCCCCCGCCGTGCCGGGACGCGCAGCGCGGTGCACGTGCAAGCCCAACCATAATGGACGAGCGCGCCGCGTGCCGCTACGCGGAGAGCCATGCGTCAGTATCTCGACCTCATGGAGCGCGTGCTCGATTCCGGCAGCCGCCAGATGGACCGGACGGGCACGGGCACGCTGTCCGTCTTCGGGCACCAGATGCGCTTCGATCTGCGCGAAGGCTTTCCGGTGCTGACCACCAAGAAGCTGCATCTGCGATCGATCATCGTCGAGCTGCTGTGGTTCCTGCGCGGCGACACCAATGTGCGCTGGCTGCAGGAGCGCCGGGTGTCGATCTGGGACGAGTGGGCGGATGCCGAGGGCGATCTCGGGCCGGTTTACGGCAAGCAGTGGCGCGACTGGGTGGCGGCGGACGGGCGGCATATCGACCAGATCCGGGAGCTGGTGGAACAGATCCGCACCCAGCCCGCCTCGCGCCGGCAGATCGTGACCGCGTGGAACCCCGGCGACCTGCATGCGATGGCGCTGGCGCCGTGCCACTGCCTGTTCCAGACGCATGTCGCGGACGGGCGGCTGTCGCTGCAACTGTATCAGCGATCGGCGGACATCTTTCTGGGGGTGCCGTTCAACATCGCCTCCTACGCGCTGCTCACCCACATGCTGGCGCAGCAATGCGGGCTGGAGGTGGGCGAGTTCATCTGGACCGGCGGCGACTGCCACCTGTACCTGAACCATCTGGAGCAGGCGCGCACGCAACTGGCGCGCGAACCGGGCGCGCTGCCGCGGCTGGAGATCACCCGCCGGCCGGATGCGATCGACGGGTATGAGGCGGAGGATTTCGTGCTGCACGATTATGTGGCGCAGGCCCATATCAAGGCGCCGGTGGCGATATGATCGTCTTCTATCTGGCGCGCGCCGATAACGGCGTGATCGGCAATGATGGTGACATCCCCTGGCATATTCCGGGCGAGCAGCGTCGGTTCAAGACCATGACGATGGGCAAGCCGATGGTGATGGGGCGCAAGACCTTTGAAAGCTTCCCCGCGCCGCTGCCCGGGCGGCGGCATATCGTGT